>NZ_CAMPHH010000274.1 GCF_946885855.1 uncultured Actinotalea sp.
GCGGACGGCGCACCGGGCCACTCGACCGCGGATGCCCCTCCCCGGGTGGTCCCCTCCCAGGTCGTCGTCGCCGCGCTGTGGCAGCTGCAGGCCGAGGCCTACCTGCGTCGCTCTCAGACGCAGGAGCGCCTGCTCACCGAGCAGTTCCGCCTCTCGGCGTCCCTCCTGGACGCGGCCGGTCCGGACGCCCGCGACCTGCGCTGGCTCGCCGGCACGCACGTCCGCGCGGGAGCGCTCGCCCTGTGGACCGACGGACCGACGGGACGCCGCCTCGAGGTGGTCGGTACGTACGACCCCGACGGCGCCCTGCCGGACCTCGGCGGGCACGTCGACGTCGCGCAGTTCCCGCCGCGCGCGCTCACCGACCTCGCGTCGCCGTCGGCCCGCGAGGCGTGCTTCGTCGTGCCCGTCCGCACCCGCGAGCACGACTGGGGGCTGCTCGCCGTCGTCGGCGCCGTGGACACGACCTCCTCACGCGACACCTACCTGCACTGGGCGCAGCTCCTGTGCGCCGCGTTCGACGGCGAGGCGCTCGCCCGCGCGGTCCGCGCCTCCGAGGAGCGCTACGCCTACGCGGCCGCGGCCTCCCACGACGGGCTGTGGGAGTGGGACCTGCGCTCGGGCAGCATCTACGCCTCCGAGCGCTGCCGCGCCACGGTGGGCCTGCCCGCGCAGGGCCCGCTCGACGTGCAGACGTGGCGGGCGACCATGCACGAGGACGACCTCGACGCCGTCCGCCACGCGCTCGCCGACGCCCAGGAGACGGCCGACCGGGCCGTCGAGGTCGAGTACCGCGTGCGCTCCTGCGACGGCGACTTCCGCTGGGTGCTCGCCCGCGGCATGGGCGTGGCGAACGACGGCGGTCCGGTCCAGCGCCTGGTCGGCTCGCTCTCGGACATCCACCCGCGCAAGGTCCTCGAGGAGCAGCTGCGCCGCGGCGCCCACTACGACCCGCTCACCGGCCTGCCCAACCGGAGGCTCTTCCACGAGCGGCTCAGCTCCGCCGTCGCCGAGGCGCAGCGGGACCCCGCCCGGGCGTTCGCCGTCGTCTTCATGGACCTCGACGGCTTCAAGCTCGTCAACGACTCGCTCGGGCACCTCGCCGGCGACCGGCTGCTCAAGGTCGTGGGCGAGCGGCTGCGGACGGTGGTCCGCAACGTCGACACCGCGGCTCGGTTCGGCGGCGACGAGTTCGCGGTCCTGCTCACCGGGCTGCCGCTGGAGGCGGTCGCGGAGGTGGTCGACCGCATCCAGGTGGCCGTGGCGGCACCGGTGCGGCTCGGCGAGCACGAGGTCTCCGTCACCGCGAGCGTCGGCATCACCACCTCGGACGTGTCGGCCCTCGACCCCGAGCACGTCCTGCGGGACGCCGACACGGCGATGTACCACGCCAAGGGGACCGAGCGCGGCACCGCGGCCCGGTTCGACCTCGAGATGCACGCCCGCGCGAGCGGCCGCCTGCGGGCCCGCGGGGAGCTGCGGACCGCCCTGGCGCAGGAGCAGTTCGTCGTCCACTACCAGCCGATCGTCGCGATCGACGACGCCGTCGTCCGGCACGTCGAGGCCCTCGTCCGGTGGGAGCACCCCGACCGGGGCCTCCTGAGCCCGGCGCACTTCCTGCCCGAGATGGAGGAGGACGGCACGGTCGTGGCGCTGGGCACCTGGCTCGTCGACGAGGTGTGCCGGCAGGTCGCGCAGTGGCGCGCCGCCGGGCACGACGACGTCGCGGTGTCGGTCAACGTGTCGCACCGCGAGTTCTGGAGCGAGGACCTCGTGGCCCGGGTGCGGGGGGCGCTCGCCCGCCACGACGTCCCCGCGCGCTGCCTCGTCCTCGAGATCACCGAGCGCGTCGTCATGACCGACGAGACGGAGGCGCGCTCCGTCCTCACCGCACTGCGCGACCTGGGCATCCGGCTCCACATCGACGACTTCGGCACCGGGCAGTCGTCGCTGCACGCGCTGCGGTCGCTGCCCGTGGACGCGCTGAAGATCGACGGCTCCTTCGTCCGGGAGCTCGGCCGGGAGAGCGAGGCCGCGGACCTCGTCGGCATCATCGTGGCGATGGGCCGCACGCTCGGGCTCGACGTCGTCGCGGAGTGCGTCGAGACGCTCGACCAGGCCGAGCACCTCGCCGAGCTCGGGTGCCGCACCGCGCAGGGCTGGCTCTACGCCCGCGCCCTGCCCGGCGACGACGTGGGCCGGCTGCTCGGGCAGAGCGTGGCGCCGTCAGCGGGGGGTCGCGGTGCCGGCGCGCGGGAGGCGGAGCCGGCACTGGCCTGACGGGCCGCGCCCGAGCCGACGCCCGCGCCCGTAGCCGACGCCCGGGGACAGGGATCCGCCCGACCGGGACCTCCGGCCCTCGCCGGGTCCCGTGGCGCGGGAGCAGCGTGGAGGACATGACTGCACTGGTCGTCTACGAGTCCATGTACGGCAGCACGCGCGCGGTCGCCGAGGCCGTCGGCGCGGGCCTGGTCGAGGCGGAGGTCCCGGCGCGCGTCGTCGAGGTCGGGGAGCTGGCCGCGGAGCAGTCCGGCAACGGGCTTCCCGAGGACGTGACGCTCCTCGTGGTCGGTGGCCCGACGCACGCCTTCTCGATGAGCCGCGAGACGACGCGCGCCGACGCCGCCAAGGAGGCGCCCGGCGGGCACGTCATCTCCGAGCGCACCGGCGTGCGCGAGTGGATCGACCACCTGCACCTGCCGGGCCGCCTGCCCGTCGCCACCTTCGACACCAAGGTCGCGAAGCCGGCGCTGCCCGGGTCCGCGGCGCGGGCCGCCGCGAAGCGCCTGCGGGCGATGGGCGGCCACGAGGTCGTGCCACCGCACTCGTTCAAGGTGAACGGGAAGGCGGACGGCCTGGTCGACGGCGAGCTCGACGCGGCGCGGGCGTGGGGCCGCGAGCTCGGGACGCGCACGCGCTGAGGCGGACCGAAGACGGGGCGGCCCGGGCGGACGGGCCTGGTCGGGCGGATGGGCGTGGCCAGACGGACGCGGCGGTGCTCAGGCCCTACCCATGCCTGCTCAGCGCCTCGACGAGCCGGGTGACGCTCGACGTGAGCCCCCACCGTTCGGCGAGCGCCACGAGGCGCTCCTGGTCCGCCGGGGTGACCGGGAGCGCGTCGTCGGCGTCCGTGACCGGGGCGTCCCGGGCGACGCGGACGACGGCGGGCGCGACGGACAGGTAGTCCAGGCCCTCGGTGAGGCGCCGCCGCTGGGCGGCGGTGAGGCCGCCGTCCCCCTCCTCGAGAGCGCGCAGGACACCGTCGAGGGTGCCGTAGCGGCGCAGGAGCGCGGCCGCCGTCTTCTCGCCAATCCCCGCGACGCCGGGCAGGCCGTCGCTGCTGTCGCCGCGGAGGGTCGCCAGGTCGGCGTACGCGGGGCCGTCGGCGACGTCGTACCGCTCCGCCAGGCGCGCCTGGTCGACGACGTCGAGGTCCCGGATGCCCCGGGCCGTGTAGAGGACGCGGACGGGGGCGGCGTCGTCGACGAGCTGGAACAGGTCGCGGTCACCGGTCACGACCTCGACCGGCCGCCGCTCGCCGTCGGGCCGGGCGGTCTCCCGGGCGGTGAGGGTGCCGATGACGTCGTCGGCCTCGTACCCGGGGGCGCCGACACGGGCGATGCCGAACGCCGCGAGCACCTCGACGATGACGGGGATCTGCGCGGTGAGCGCCTCGGGCACCTCCTCGGCGCCGTCGGCCGCGAGGCGGTGCTCCTTGTACGTGGGGATCGCCGCGACGCGGAAGGCCGGACGCCAGTCGTCGTCCCAGCAGGCCACGAGGCCGGCCGGGCGCCGGGTCAGCACGAGGGTGGCGATCATGTCCAGCAGCCCGCGGACCGCGTTGACGGGCGTGCCGTCCGGCGCCCTGACGGAGTCGGGGACCCCGAAGAACGCCCGGAAGTACAGCGACGCGGTGTCCAGGAGCAGCAGGGGGCCGCCGTCGGCGGGCACGGGGTCGGGCTCAGGATCGGGCATGGACGAACGCTAGCGCCGCGGTCCGACACCACCGCCGAGGGCCGAGCGCAGGCGCTCCACGACCCCGGTGCCCCGCCGCCGGTCCGGTGCGCGCAGGACGACGCCCTGCCGCGCAGGCACCGCGTCGAGGCGCAGCGGGGCGCTCGCGGGCAGCGCGACGACCCCCTGGACCGTCGCGATCCCCAGCGTCATGCCCTCCCGCTCGCGCAGGTGGAGCACCGCGCCGCCGACGACGCCCTGCCACGGCGCAGGGTCCATCGGGTGGAGGTGGACCACGCCCTCCTCCCCCGGCCTGATGCTCCGGCGGTCGCCGACGAGGTCGACGGGCGCCCCGCCGAGCCAGACCTGACCGGGTGAGGCCGTGAGCGCCGCTCCGTCGACGCCGCCCGGACCGTCCGACGCCCTGCCACCAGGGGCGGCGCCGGGAGCGGGGCCTGCGCCGGGGCCGACCAGCCACCACTGGGCGCGGTAGCCGGACTGGACCGCGCGGGCC
>NZ_CAMPHH010000275.1 GCF_946885855.1 uncultured Actinotalea sp.
CCCGGGGGGCGCGGGTGGGGGCGGTGGTGGGGGCGCTGCGGCCCCGGGGGGGGCCCCCCGGGGGGGGGCGGGCCCGGGCCCCGCGGGGCCCTCAGCCGGCATCCCCCGAGCCGACGAGGACGACTTCGGGTGTGGGGTCCCAGCGGTACCCCACACCCCGGACGGTGACGATCCGCAGGCAGCCCCCCAGCTTCTCCCGCAGCCGTCGCACGTGGACGTCGACCGTCCTGGTCGTGCGTGCCGTCACGTCCTTGCGCCAGACCTCGCGCAGCAGCTCGTCCCGCGGCACCGCCCGGTGAGGGTTGCGCAGGAGGTGCTCGAGCAGGCCCAGCTCCTTGTAGGTCAGCGGGACGACGACGCCCCGGCGGGTCACCTCGCGAGCACCGGCGTCGACCACGAGTGTCGCGGCGGGGCGGGCAGGCCTCCCGGCCGCCGCGGCATCCTCCGCGGCCCCCGTCGACGGTGTCGGCACGATCGAGCCGGACCACCGTGGGGTCACGGGAGGCGCCGCCGGTGCGGCGGCGACCGGCCCCGCGGCCGTTGCCGGACCGACGTCCGACCGCGCCGGCTGCGTCGGGACCCCCCAGCCGATCCCCGCCCGGACCGTGGTCGGTCCGGGTCGGCCGTGCTCCGCGTCCGGCGATGCGGCGGCGTCGAGCGCCTCGCCCGCCCGCGCGACGGCCTGACTCAGCCGGCCCGTGGGCATCACCGACAGCAGCGACCGGGACCGCGTCAGCGGTCCCGACTCCTCCACGACGGCGAGGACGCGCCGGGCGACGTCGGCCAGCAACGAGGTGGCCATCGGCCCGGCGGCGGGGTCCACCGACACGTGGAGGGCGAACGCGGGTCCCGTGGCAGGAGGCGCCGCGACGGGCTCACCCGTCGGCGGTGTCATAGACACTGGAACTGCGGTCATGTCCTCAGTGTGACTCCACGGTCCGGAAACACCAAGTGCCGTTGACCGTTCGTCTCACATGCTGGAGCGGGCCGCGCGATAGGTCCGCTTCTGCCCTGGAAACAACCCCTCGACCTGCGACGACGGGTTGTCGAGGTGGTGGTGCGCCGAGGCCCGGGCCCCTCGGCGGCGCGGGTCGCGGAGTCCCGGAGCCTCGGCCAGGGAAGGGCAGCACTGTGACTCGTCACGGCGACGGTGTGACACCGCAGCCGTGCGGGTGGCTGCTCAGAAGCGGTGGGCCCGAGGCCGGGCCGTCAGGCGCGGGCGAGCTCCCGCAGCGCGCGCGGGTCCTCGGCGCGCGCGTCGGCGACGTGCGTGAACCCCTCGCCGACGAGGCCGTCGTAGAACGCGCGCGTCGTCTTGCGCGGCGGCCGCACCAGCGTCACCGCGGCGCCGTCGGCCTGGAGGTCCGCGCGCAGCACGAGGAGCTCGGCCGGGGAGTCGTCCGCGCCGTGCAGGAGCGCGATGCGACGCCCGTCGGTGGCCGGGTCCGGCAGCAGGTCGATGATCCGCTCGAACCCGATGGAGAACCCGCACGCCGGCACGTCCCGCCCGAGCCACTTGCCGACGACGCCGTCGTACCGGCCGCCCCCCGCGACGGACCCCGACGACGCCGCGTGCCGCACCTCGAAGATCGGCCCGGTGTAGTAGCCCATCCCGCGCACGAGCGTCGCGTCGAGCACCACGCGCGCGGTGGGCAGCACCGCGGCCACCGCGCGCACGATCTCCGGCAGGTCGTACAGCCCGACCTCGCGGTCGCCGACGACGATCCGGCCCGTCCGCAGCGGCTCGTCCCCGACGCCGCCCTGGCCGTGCAGGCCCTGGACCGTGTCGAGGAGGAGCGTCGCGGCGTCGTCGGACGCGAGCTCCTTGCGGGCGATCTCCGCGAGCACGCCGTCGCGCCCGATCTTGTCGAGCTTGTCCAGCGCGATGAGCGTCTCGGGCACCGCGGCGTGCGGGACCCCCGCCGCCTCGAGAAGGTCCTGGAGCACGCGGCGGTCGTTGACCAGCAGCGTCACGTCGGCGCCCATGCCGAGGGCGTCGAGCGCGGCCAGGGTCGAGACGATGAGGTCGACCTCGGCGAGGATCCCGGGCTCGCCGATGATGTCGATGTCGCACTGGGTGAACTGCCGGTACCGGCCCTTCTGCGGCCGCTCGGCCCGCCACACCGAGCCGATCTGCAGGGCGCGGAAGACCGTCGGCAGCTCCGCGGCGTGCGAGGCGTAGAACCGCGTCAGCGGGACGGTGAGGTCGTAGCGCAGGGCGAGGTCGCTCGCGTCGGCCGTCAGGAGCGGCTCGGTCGGCTCGAGCCCGCGGCGCAGGATCTCGAAGAGCATCGACTCGTTCTCGCCGCCCTGGTTGGAACGCAGGCGCGACAGCGGCTCGATGGCGGGCGTCTCGATCTCGGCGAACCCGTTGCGGCGGTACGTCGCCCGGATCGTGTCGAGGACGGCGTCCCGCTTCGCCTTGTCCTTCGGGAGGATGTCCCGCATCCCGCGCGCGGGGACGACTGCCTTGGCCATGGGAGCCGAGTCTACGGGCGCCCGGCGACGCCCCGGCGCGCCCGTCCGGGCACCGAGGACCCGTGCGAGCGGCGGCTCAGACCAGGCCGTAGAGGCGGTCGCCCGCGTCGCCGAGGCCCGGGACGATGTACGCCTTCTCGTTGAGCCGCTCGTCGACCGCCGCGACGACGACGGTCACGTCCGCCCGGTCGCCGACGTGGTCCTCGACGACCTTGAGGCCCTCGGGCGCGGCGAGCAGGCAGATGCAGGTGACGTCACGGGCGCCGCGCTGGAAGAGGTAGTCGATCGCGGCGATGAGCGTCCCGCCCGTCGCGAGCATGGGGTCGAGCACGAAGCACTGCCGCCCCGACAGGTCCTCCGGCAGGCGGTTGGCGTAGGTGATCGCCTGGAGCGTCTCCTCGTCGCGCTGCAGCCCGAGGAACCCGACCTCGGCCGTCGGCAGCAGGCGCGTCATGCCCTCGAGCATCCCCAGGCCGGCGCGCAGGATCGGCACGACGAGCGGCCGCGGGTCCGCCAGGTGCGTGCCGGTGGTGCGGGCGACCGGCGTCTCGACCTCCACGGTGTCGGTCCGCACGTCGCGCGTCGCCTCGTAGGCCAGCAGCGTGACGAGCTCGTCGACCAGCAGCCGGAACGTCGGCGACTGGGTCCGCACGTCTCGTAGGACCGTGAGCTTGTGGGCGACGAGCGGGTGGTCGGCGACGTGCAGGCGCATGGCTGAACGGTACCGGGCGCCGGCGCCGCCCCGGGTCGGGCCCCGGCTCCGCTCGGCTACCGTCGGTCCGTGCGTGAGCAGGAGCAGGCGTGGATGCGCGAGGCCCTCGCGCAGGCCCGCCTCGCCCTGGCGTCCGACGACGTCCCGGTGGGCGCCGTCGTCGTCGGGCCGGGCGGCGACGTCGTCGGGCGCGGGCACAACGAGCGCGAGGCGACGGGCGACCCGACCGCCCACGCCGAGGTGCTCGCGCTGCGCGACGCGGCCCGCACGCTGGGGCGCTGGCGCCTGGACGACTGCACGCTCGTCGTGACGCTCGAGCCGTGCGCGATGTGCGCGGGCGCGGTCGTGCTGGCGCGCGTGCCGCGGCTGGTCCTCGGCGCGTGGGACCCCAAGGGCGGCGCGACCGGCTCGGTGCACGACCTCGTCCGGGACCGGCGGCTCAACCACCGCGTCGAGGTCGTCGGGGGCGTCCTCGAGGACGACTGCTCGCGGCTGCTGCGCGACTTCTTCGCGACCCACCGCGTGGAGGCGGCCGACGACGTCCCGCCCCTCACCCGGGCGGGTGACCTGCGCGAAGATCGCTGAGAACCGGTCGTCCGGAAGGCCTCGCCCCGGGCCCGCGGCGGTCGTATCCTCCGGATGTGAGGGTCGACGACGACCGCATGTCGAGCAGGGGCGGATCCGGCGAGGCCGGCGCACCCTTCGCGCTCGACCACGCCGTCGCGGACGTCTACGCGGCCCAGGGCCTGACGCCCCTCCTGCACGCCCTGCTCGAGCACTCCGCGCGCTCGATCGGCTCCGTCGCGGGCAGCATCTCGGTCGTCGACTGGGAGGCCGGGCGTTACAGCAAGCTCGCCGAGCGCGGCGTCCGCTGCCGCCTCGGGCAGGCGTTCCCGCTCGACGAGGGCGCGACCGGCGCCGCGGTGAGCCGGCGCCGCCCGGTCGTCATCGACAGCTACGCCCGGCTGCGCAGCGGGCACCTGCCCGACGGCCACCCCGCGACCGACGGCGCCGCCGTCGCCGTGCCGATGTGGTGGCGCGGCGAGCTCATCGGCGTCAACGTCGCCTTCACCGGCCGGCGGCGCCGGTTCGGCGCCCACGAGCTCGACGCCCTGGAGCTGCTCACCGAGGCGGCCGCGGGCGCGATCGTCGCCGCGGGCACCGGCGACCCGGTGCTGGGCCGCACCCGCTCCGACCTGCGGGCCCGTCTGCGCCCGGGCGACCTCCCGCCCGCGTCCCCCCGGTCCGGCCGAGCCCCCGCCGACGACGGCGCC
>NZ_CAMPHH010000276.1 GCF_946885855.1 uncultured Actinotalea sp.
GGGCGGCGGCGGGCGGCTCAGGGGACCAGGACGACCTTGCCGAACACCTCGCCCGCCCGCAGCATCGCGTGCGCCCGGGCTGCGTCAGCGAGCGGCACGCGGGCCGCCACGACCGGCCGGACCGTCCCGGCCGCGACGGCCGGCCACAGGTCCCGGGCGACCCCGGCGACGACGGCCGCCTTCTCCGGCGCCGGTCGGGACCGCAGCGTCGTACCGAGGACCCGCGCCCGCTTCGCGAGCAGCAGGCCGAGGTCGAGCTCACCGCGGCGCCCCCGCTGCAGCCCGATGACGGCGAGCCGTCCGCCGGTCGCCAGCGCCTCGAGGTTCCGTCCCAGGTACGCGGCGCCGACGACGTCCAGCACCACGTCCACGCCGCGCCCCCCGGTCGCTTCCCGGGCCGCCGCGACGAAGTCCTCCGCCCGGTGGTCGACGACGACCTCCGCACCCAGCTCCCGGCACCGCGCGGCACGCTCCGGGCCGCCCGCGGTCGCGACGACGCGGACGCCGAGGGCGTGGGCGGCCTGGACCGCGAAGGAGCCGACGCCGCCGGAGCCGCCGTGCACGAGCAACCACTCGCCGGGCCGCAGCCCGGCCCCGAGCTCGGGCGAGACGAGGGTGGACCACACCGTGCAGGCCGCCTCGGGCAGTGCCGCGGCCTCGACCAGGTCCACCCCCTCGGGCACCGGCAGCACCTGGGTCCACGGGACGGCGACCTGCTCCGCGTAACCGCCCCCGGTGAGCAGGGCGGCTACCCGGTCGCCGACGGCGGGACGGGGCGCCGTCGTGCCCGCCCCGCCCTCCGGCCCGACGGCGACGACGGTGCCGGACACCTCGAGCCCCGGCCAGTCCGGTGCGCCCGGGGGCGGGGGGTAGTGGCCGGCCACCTGGAGCAGGTCGGCGTTGTTGACCCCGGCCGCCGCGACCTCGACGAGCACCTCGCCCGCTCCCGGGACGGGACCGGGCCGCTCGGTGAGGGCGAGCTGCGGGCCGCCGTCGGCGCCGGCGTCAATGATCTTGACGAATTTCATGACTGTGAGTGTTGCAGGTGGGTGAAATGCCCCCAGTAAGGTCAACAACGCACCGGGAGAACTCGGGAACAATCCTCATGCCCCGGTGCTACCGGGCCGATGTGTCCTGGACGGCGGCGCTGCGTCCGGGCGTCGTCGTCGGCCGGCACCGCGTGCGGTGGTGCGCACACCGCGCAGTGAAGGAGACACCATGCTTCGCAGGTTGGGGATCCGCGGGAAGGTCCTCGCGGCCCTGTCCGTACCCGTCCTCGTGCTGTTCGCGCTCGCCGGGACGATCTCGATGCAGTCGGTCGAGGACGTCCGCGTCGCGCGCACGGTGAACGAGCTCCTCGGCGCGCTGGGGCAGGCACGCTCCCTCAGCACGGCCCTGCAGGCCGAGCGGGACGCGACGATGGCCTTCATCCTCTCCGACGCCGCGACCGGGCCCGAGCTGCGGGTGCAGGTCGACCAGGCCCGTGCGGGCAGCAACCGTGCGATCGTGCAGGCGCAGGAGGCTGCGACCTCGATCGACCTCGCGTCGCTCGACCCCGTCGTGGAGCGTGCCGTCACCGGGCTCGAGGACCAGCTCGGCGCGCTGGAGAGCCTCCGCTCGGTCGTGGACGCCGGCGGCGTGACGATGCGCAACGTGTTCAACGGGTACTCCGCCGTCGTGGAGCGGGTCACGGCCTTCCCGTCCGTCGTGGCGAACGCGCTCGACGACCGCCGCCTCGCGACGATCATCAACGCCCAGACGCAGACCATGCAGCTCGTCGAGGACTACCGCCAGGAGCAGGTGCTCGGCCGCGCCGTCCTCGACGGCGCCCGGTCCAACGCGGACGTCCAGGAGCTGATCCGGACCATCCCGGCGACTACCGTGCAGCAGGAGTCGACGACCCTCACGGTCGCCCAGCTCGAGCTCGGCGACGAGGTCCTCGTCCCGCCCGTGCGCGTCGGCCTGCAGAGCTACGGCAACATCCGCAGCATCCCGCTCGGTGGCGAGTCCACCTTCCTCACCTTCATCACGTCGGACCAGTGGTACGACCTCGCCGGCGAGCAGGCCGGGGAGTACGACGTCCTCCTGCGCCAGCTCGGCGATGCCGCCCAGGACCGCGCCGACGCCGTCGAGGGCGGCGCCGTCCGGACCGCGATCCTGACGATCTCCCTGACCGTCCTCGCGGTCGTCGTCTCGATCGCCACCGCCCTGACCATCGCGCGCCAGATCGTCGAGCCGCTGCGGCGCCTCACGGCAGCGGCCGGCCAGGTCCGCGACGAGCTGCCCCGTCTCGTGGAGCAGGTCTCCGTCCCGGGCCAGGGTCCGGACCTCGCGCTCGCGCGCATCCCGGTCGACTCCCGCGACGAGGTCGGCCGCCTGGCCGAGGCGTTCAACGAGGTCAACGCGACCACGATCCAGGTCGCCCAGGAGCAGGCCGCCCTGCGCGGGTCGATCGCCGAGATGTTCGTCAACGTCGCCCGGCGGGACCAGGTGCTGCTCAACCGGCAGCTGTCGTTCATCGACGCGCTGGAGCGCTCCGAGGAGGACCCGGCCACCCTGGCGGACCTGTTCCGTCTGGACCACCTCGCCACCCGGATGCGCCGCAACGCCGAGTCGCTCCTCGTGCTCGCCGGCATCGACACCGGGCGGCGGCTGCGCGAGCCCATCCCCGTCTCCGACGTCATCCGCACCGCCTCGTCCGAGATCGAGCACTACGAGCGGATCCACCTCGACCTCCCGGTCGACCCGCTCATGCTCGGCCACGTCGCGCTGCCCGCCGCCCACCTGCTGGCCGAGCTGCTCGAGAACGCCACGGTGTTCTCCGACCCCGGCACGCCCGTCCAGGTGTCCACCGGCGTCGACGAGACCCACGTCGTCGTGACCGTCCTCGACCAGGGCCTCGGCATGACCGCCGCGGAGCTCGAGGAGGCCAACGCCAAGATCCGCACCACGTCCGCCAGCGACGTCGTCGGCGCCCAGCGACTCGGCCTGTTCGTCGTCGGGCGCATCGCCGGCCGCCTCGGCGCGGAGGTGCAGCTGAGCCTGGGACCCGACGGCACCGGCACGCTCGCCGCCCTGCGCATCCCGCTCATCCTCTTCGTCGAGACCTCGTCCCTCCCGCTCACCGCCCCCGTCTCCGCCGGTGCGGCGCGACCCTCCGAGACGTTCGCGCCCGTCGAGCAGGCGGCCGCCGTGGTCCACGACACCGCGTTCGCGCCTGTGCCCGAGCACGTCCAGGACGTCGCGGCCGGCAGCCTCGGCTCCGCCGAGAACCCGGCGGAGGAGGTGGACCTCGCGGCCCTCACCGACGGACGCACGGGCCACGGCCTGCCCCGCCGGCGCTCCCGCGGCGCCGACGCCGACGCCCCCGCCCCGAGCGCGGGGTACCGCGAGCTCGACGACGCCGCCGCGGCGCCGTCCATCCCGCTCGCCCCCCGTGCGGACGCCCTCGCGGGCGCCGCCACCCTCCCCGCCGGCGACGCCTGGGCTCCCGCGGTCGTCGAGGCGCAGCCCCTGGTGGTGCGCCGCCGGGCCGACGACGCCGACGACCGTGCCGCCGAGCCCGCCGACGGTGCGGGCGGCGACCTGTGGGCGCCGTCCCCCGCCGAGCCCCAGGTGCCCGTCGCCGACGACGCCGCGGCGGAGTCCTCGTGGACGCAGGCCCCGACGCCGCTGCCGACCCGCGGCGCGGCCGGCCTGCCCGTCCGCGAGCCCGCCGAGGAGGTCGCGCCCGCCGACGCGCCGACCGGGTCCTCGGGTCTGCCGACCCGCACCGCCGGACTCGGAGGCCTGCCGGTCCGGGAGCCGGGCAGCGCCGGGCTCCCCGGCCGCCCTGCCGCGGAGACCGGCGAGCGGTCGGCCGCCGGGGCGACGCCGACCGGACTGCCGGAGAGCCGCGCGGCGATGTTCTCGGGCTTCCGTTCCCGGCGCGCCGAGCTCGCCGCGGCGGCCGTCGACCAGGTCGCCGACCGCGCGGACACGCCCTCGACCGGGGACGGTGCGGACCGGCTGGCGGCGGCGGCCACGCACCGCGCGGCCGGCGACGACCGGCCGGATGCCGACGCCGCGCCCGTCGCCTTCGTGATCCCGGCGCTCGAGGAGGAGGAGGACTACCCGTCCTCGCTCCTGGAAGCCGTCGAGGAGCGGGCGGGCGGCCGCCACGCGCAGCCGGAGCCCGTCTGGCCGCCGTCGGTCGACGTCGCGGGGGACGCCTGGGGTGCGCCCGAGGAAGAGCTGACGTCGTCCGAGGGCGCCGCGTGGGCGCAGCACGGCGCATGGTCCGAGCCGTCGGTCGAGGACCAGACTCCGGTCACGGGTGAGGCCGGTGCCTCCTGGGCGCCGGAGCCCGCCGTGCCCCCGATGCCCCCGATGCCCCCGATG
>NZ_CAMPHH010000277.1 GCF_946885855.1 uncultured Actinotalea sp.
CAGCCCATCGGCCCCGCCACCGGGCGGGCCGCGGCGTCGTCGTCGGCCGGATGTCGTACCGTTTCGACCGGACGTCGACCGAGGAGGAGAGCACCGGCATGGACCTGAGGATCTTCACCGAGCCCCAGCAGGGCGCGAGCTACGACGACCTGCTCCGCGTGGCGCAGGCGACCGAGCGGCTCGGGTTCGACGCGTTCTTCCGGTCCGACCACTACCTGCGGATGGGCGACGGCGACGGCCTGCCCGGTCCGACGGACGCGTGGACGACGCTCGCGGGCCTGGCGCGCGAGACCGAGCGCATCAAGCTCGGCACGCTCGTCTCCTCCGCGACGTTCCGGCACCCCGGCGTGCTGGCCGTCCAGGTGGCGCAGGTGGACCAGATGTCCGGCGGCCGGGTCGAGCTCGGCCTCGGCGCCGGTTGGTTCGCCGCCGAGCACGAGGCCTACGGCCTCCCGTTCCCCGAGAAGCGCTTCGGGATCCTCACCGAGCAGCTCGAGGTCGTCACCGGCCTGTGGTCCACGCCCGTCGGCGAGCGGTTCGCGCACCGCGGCGAGCACTACACGCTCACGGACTCCCCGGCGCTGCCCAAGCCGGTGCAGCGGGCCGGGCGGGGCGGCACGGCGGGCGTCCCCGTCATCGTCGGCGGCAACGGCCCGCGCCGGACGCCCGCCCTCGCGGCGCGGTTCGCCGCGGAGTACAACACCTCCTTCCCCGAGATCGCGGACATCCCGCGGCACTTCGGCCGGGTGCGGGCCGCGTGCGAGGACGCCGGGCGGCCGGCCGACGACCTCGTCTACTCGGTCGCCCTCGTGCTGGCCGTCGGCGCCGACGAGGCGGAGTTCGCCCGCCGTGCCGCCGCGATCGGACGGGAGCCGGCGGAGCTGCGCGAGCACGGCGTCGCCGGGACCGTCGCCGAGGCGGTCGACCGGATCGGCGCGCTCGCCGGGATGGGCGTCGAGCGGCTGTACCTGCAGGTGCTGGACCTGCAGGACCTGGACCACCTCGAGCTCGTCGCCGCGGAGGTCGCCCCGCACGCCCGCTGAGGCCGACCCGGCGGGCCGGGGGCGCCGTCGGGACCGCGGCGCCCGTCCGTCCCGGGGAGTCGCTGACCGGATTCTGACGCGGTTCGGGCGCCACCTTGACGCGATGTTGACCGCCGCGCGGACGGTTCGTCGTGACGTCCGTCTCACCTGTTCGGCGTAGTGCCAGGTCAGGGCGTGTCCGGTTCGTCCTGTCACACGATGTTCACACGCGTGCCGTCGCGGACCCCGGTCGCTGTTGTTACGTTCGTCAGGCCGCACGGGAGCGCGCCGGCACAACCACCCTCTTCTGGCCGACAGGCCGTGCCGGTGGAGCGCGCCCCGGACCGGCCGCGACCTGCGGGTCGCGGCGCCGATGACGTCGCACCCCGCGATCCCGACCCGGGACGCGGGGCCCTGAGCCGAACGACCCAGGGAGAAGACGCCTATGGTCGCCACGACCTTCGACTCCATCCTGCGGGACCCCCGCCGCAGGCAGGAGCCACCCCGCCCCCTGCGGGCCCGGACCACCGAGAACCAGGCCGCGCAGAGCCCCTCGCTCATGCTGCTCGTGCTGCTGGCCAGCGCCGGCGTGCTCGTCTACGCGCTCTTCCTGCTCAACCCGGACAACCGGGGCGACTGGCTGCCGTGGACGCTGGTCATCGCGGCCGAGACGATCCTCGTCGTCCACGCGCTCCTGGCGATGTGGACCATCCTGTCCAGCGGCCACGACCCGCGGACCTTCGCCTTCCACGCGTCCCAGGACGAGCTCTTCGACGCGGCCGAGATCGTCCGCACCAGCCAGGAGATGTCGCCGCAGGACTGGCAGATGCACCTGGACGGCAAGCCGGTCGACGTCGACGTCTTCATCACCACCTACGGCGAGGACCTCGGCACGATCCGCCGCACCGTCGAGGCCGCCGTCGCCATGCACGGCAAGCACCTCACGTGGGTGCTCGACGACGGCCGCTCCGACGAGGTCCGCGAGCTGGCGGGCGAGCTCGGCGCGCGGTACCTGCGCCGGCTCTCCGGCGGCGGCGCGAAGGCAGGCAACATCAACCACGCGCTGTCCCAGACGAGCGGCGACTACTTCGTCATCCTCGACGCGGACTTCGTCGCGCACCCGGACTTCCTCACCGAGACCGTGCCGTTCTTCGGCTCGCCGGACGTCTCCTTCGTGCAGACGCCCCAGGTGTACCGGAACACGAACAACCTCATCTCCCGCGGCGCGGGCTACATGCAGGCCCTCTTCTACCGGTACATCCAGCCGGGCCGGAACCGCTTCAACGCGGCGTTCTGCGTCGGCACCAACGTGATCTTCCGACGGACCGCGATCGAGGAGATCGGCGGCATCTACACCGGCTCCAAGTCCGAGGACGTGTGGACGTCGCTGCTCCTGCACGAGCGCGGCTGGCGGTCCGTGTACATCCCGACGACTCTCGCCGTCGGCGACACCCCCGAGACCATCGAGGCGTACACGAAGCAGCAGCAGCGCTGGGCCACGGGAGGGTTCGAGATCCTCTTCACGCACAGCCCGCTGTCGAGGAAGCGCAACCTCACCCTCGACCAGCGGCTGCAGTACTTCGTCACGGCGACGCACTACCTGACCGGCATCGCCCCGCTGCTGCTGCTCCTGGTGCCGCCGCTGCACATCTTCTTCGGCCTGTCGCCGATCGAGCTCTCGGTCAGCCCGCTGCAGTGGGTGCTCTACTACGCCGGCTTCTACGTGCTGCAGATCGCGGTCGCGTTCTACACGCTCGGGTCCTTCCGCTGGGAGGTCCTCATGCTCGCGGCCGCGTCGTTCCCGATCTACGTGCGGGCGTTCCTCAACGCGCTGTTCAAGCGTGAGCAGAAGTGGCACGTCACGGGCTCCGTGGGCCGGACCGCGTCCCCGTTCAACTTCATCATCCCGCAGGTGCTCGTCTTCACGTTCCTGGCGATCACGTCCGTGGTCGGGATCTGGCGGGACCTCGACGCGGGCATCGTCACGCTCGCCGTGGCCTGGAACGTCACCAACACCTTCATCCTCGGTGCGTTCGTCGTCACCGCGGCCCGCGAGGGCCGGCGGATCCGCCGCGAGAACCGCGCCGCTCGCGGGGCGGTCCGCGGCGGTCACACCCCGACGCCGCAGGGCGAGGCCCGCTCCGACGGGCCCGACCGGGTGGCAGCGACCGAGCGCGTCGACGTCGCGACCGACCCGTCCGACGAGGCCCCGGGCACCCCGGCGCGTCGCCGGGACCGGCGGGCGCAGCAGACCGACGCGTCCGAGGGCCCGGCCTGGCTGCCGCAGCACGACACCACCACCGACGCCGCCGGGCACGACCGTCACGACGGGCGTGAGGACCACCGCCCCGTCCCGGCCGCGTCCTCCTCCCGTCCCTTCAGCGCCCCCGGAGGTGCCGCATGACCTGGTTCAACCGCTTCAAGCTCCTGTTCGGCCTCGTGGCGGTCGTCGCCGTGGCCGGCGTCGCCCTGGTCCAGCTCGACAGCGACCGCGGTCGCGCCACGAGCACGACCGCGCAGATCGCCGCCGACAGCTACACGCTCGGCACGCCCTACTCCGGCACGGTCATCGCCCAGCCCGCCGAGGTGGGTCAGCCGGTCGCCGAGGGCGACCCCGTCTTCGTCATCGACTCCCCGGCGCTCGAGCTCGAGATCGCCGAGGGGCTCATCGACCCGGAGGGCAACGCGAACATCGACCCGGAGGGCAACTTCCTCATCAGGGCGAACACCCCGGGCGTGCTCACCGAGACCCAGGTCGCGACGGGCGCCTTCGTGCAGGCCTCCAGCGAGCTCGCCACCGTGCAGGCCGAGGGCTCGCTGCAGGTCGAGGCCGCGTACGACATGACGGCCTCGCAGTACGGCCGTCTCAGCGACGACGCGCCGGTCCGTCTGGTGCTGCCGGACGGGCGCGAGCTCACCGGCTCGACCGAGGACGTGTCCGTGGAGCCCACCGAGAGCGGTGGCTCGCGCGTCGTCCTCAGCGTCGTCTCCGACGAGCTGTCCGCGCTGGCCCGGGAGGACCGCCTCATCACGACGGGCACGCCGGTGACCGCCGTCGTCGAGCTCCGCAACGAGGGCGTGGTCGCGCAGATCAGCGACACGCTGCGGGGCTACTTCTCCTCCGCGACCGCGACGCTCACGTCCGCCGTGGGAGCCGCCTGATGACGCGACGCACCCTCGCGATCCTGGGCGCCGTCGTGGCCGCCGTCCTCGTCGCCGCGGTGGCCTTCGTGGCCACCCGCGGTGACGAAGGAGGCGGCTCGGCCGGCGCGGCCGACGACGGCGCCGCGAGGACCGGCGAGGTCGCGTCCGGCGACGTCGTCGGACCGCCCGACGCCGCGACGGCGGCGCCCACCT
>NZ_CAMPHH010000278.1 GCF_946885855.1 uncultured Actinotalea sp.
GGTCGGCACCGGCACGGCGTCAGCGCAGGGGGGGAGCTGCGCCGTGCCGGTGGTCGGGGCCCCCGCGGCCGAGGGGGATGCGGCCGCGGGGGAGATGAGGCGCGCGATGTCGCGCGGGGTGGGTCCGGTCATGATGCGACCTGGGTGGGCGTGGGAGCCGGCAGCAGGTCGGTCGCTGCTACTCCGAGGACGGCGGCGATCGTGTGAAGCTCCTCGACGGTGACGGTGCCGCGGCCGCTGAGCTTGTGGGAGACCGTCTGCTGCGTCTTGCCGAGGGCGGCGGCGAGAGTCGTCTGCGTGACCCCGCGTCGAGCCATCTCCGCTCGGATGTTGCCTGCGACCAACTCAGTTTGTGTGGCCATGCGGAGATGTGTACCACTGAAGTTAGTACAGGGGCAACCTGTTGCTCGGCGTGTTGATCGGTGAGCGTGCGATGACGCTCGCCGCGCACGCTCCCAGCGCGTAGCGTGAGCCCGTGAACGATCGACGAGCCGCCGAAGGCCCCCTTGCCGGCCGTTCGCTGCATCAGCGCGTCGCCGCCGTCGTGCGCGGGGAGATGGCCCGGTACCAGATCACCCAGGCCCGCCTCGCCTCGGCGCTGGGGATCGCGCAACAGTCGGTCTCGCGCAAGCGCTCGGGCCGAACTCCGTGGACTCTCGACGAGCTCGAGGTGATCGCGCCTCTGTTCGGCTCCACGCCAGAGGAGCTCGTGCGGCAGGCGGGTGCGCTCCGTCGCGTCGACTCGCGTTGACCGACCCCACGCCCTCGGTTGCGCTTCACCCGCTAGCCACTTGTGCGCTACCAACTGGGTCGATAATCTGTTCTCATGGCTAGTGAAGTGGTGGACCTGCAGAAGGCGCGCCAGGAGCGCCCCTTCCACTCGACGGTGGCGGCGAACGTCCGCGCGGAGTGCGCGCGGCTGGGCGTCAGCCAGAAGGACATCGCGGCCGCGCTGGGCAAGACCCAGCAGGTCGTCTCGTCCAAGATGCGTGGGCAGACGCCGTTCCAGCTCAACGAGCTGGCCGTCATCGCACCCATGCTGCACATGACGGTGCTCGAGCTCATCGCCGGCGTCCGCGAGCCGCGGCACAGCGGCCCCGGCGCGGCGAGCGAGTGGGCCCCGTGGGGCTCGAACCCACAACCGACGGATTGCACGTCCGAGCACGTCACGGGCGCGGAGGTCGTCGTCGGGCCCTGGACCGGCTCCGGGATCGTCGCGAACGAGGTCGTCGCGTGAGCGGCCTCGGCAGTGCGCGCGTGCTTCTGAGCGCCCTGCACCTCGTCGACGCGGTTGAGGCCGCGGCCGGCCACGACGTCGACGTCCTGTACGCCCGGGCAGCGGAGGACGCGTGCGTCCTGGTCGTGGCGACCCGCGAGGACGGGGAGCACCTTGCCGGGCTGCTCGGCGCCGTCGAGCGCCGCCGCTTCGGCTGGCAGCGCCCCGGCCCGCGGACCGCGCTCATCATCGAGGTCGAGGGACGGCCCGAGGTGCACCCGCCGGCGATCGCCGGCGCCGCCCGAGCCTGACCCTCTCTCGTCCGAACGGGTGGTCTTGTGGCACCGCCTCGTCGACCCCGTCCTGTGGATCCCGGAGTCCGACACCTGCGCGCGGTCGACGATGACCCGATCATGACGACCGCCAGCAGGGGGCTGGCACCCCACGCCGCCGAGCCCCTCCTTCCCGCGCCCACTGCCCCGCCGCCGGCCCCCGGCACCTGGGCAGCCATGAGCACGCCAGCAGCACCGGAGACCTGGGACCGCGCCATCACCGCCTACTGCACGAGCCTGCACGCCGCCGGCCGCCGGCCGCGCACCATCGAGCTGTACCGGCACTACCTGCGTAACGCCGCGACACGCCTGCGGAGCCGTTCGCCGTGGACCGTTACCCCGTCGGACCTCGAGCGGCTCCTCGCGGGCCTGGACCGCACGCCCCGCGCCACCCGCCGCGGCGAAGCCCAGCAGGGCGCGGCGGCCCGCAAGTCGATGCGCACCGCCGTGACCGGGTTCTACCGCTGGGCTCGACGGCACGGGTACGTCGATGTCGACCCGTGCGCGGACCTGCCCGGGGTGTTCGTCCCCGCAGGTCGGCCACGCCCCGCCCCCGAAGGCGTCATCCGCGCGACACTCGCCGCCGCCGACGACCGAGTCCGGCTCATGGTCCTGCTCGCCATCTTCGCCGGACTCCGCGCCGGGGAGATCGCCTGCGTCCACCGCGACGACGTCATCGACGGCGACTGGCTCCTCGTCCACGGCAAGGGCGGCAAGCAACGCACCGTCCCGCTCCTGGACGACGAGCTCGTCGAGGCCATCGCGAGCGCGCGCGGGTGGCTCTTCCCGAACGGGCGCGGCAGCCACCTCACTGCGAACCACGTGAGCAAGCTCATCGCCCGCGCGATGCCCGAGGGCTGGACGGCGCACACGCTGCGGCACCGGTTCGGGACCCGCGTCTACGCCGGCTCCCGGGACCTGCTCGCGACGTCGCGACTGCTCGGCCACTCCTCGCCCAAGACCACGCTGACCTACGTCCAGATGCCCGAGGACCACCTCCGCGAGGCCGTCGCCGCGGCCGCGCTGATCGGGTCGGTGGCGTCGCGGGGCATCGCGTGACGTGAGTCGAGCGCGGCCGCGGTGGGCCCTGGCGCCGAGCAGTCTGATGCGGGCACGATGGATGGCATGAAGCGCAGGGGAGCCGTGCTGTTGAGCGTCTCGGTCGTCGTGGCCGCGAACGCATGTGGTGGCGGCAGTGGAGACGAGATCGACTACTACGGCGAGATGCGGAAGATCGACGGGTTCCAGGCGAGTTCGGACGCCGAGCTCGACGAGCTGGCGGCGAACATCTGCGACCTGGTCGAGCAGTCTCTTGCCGCTGGGGAGACCGGTGCGCAGGCGGCAGATCGGGTGTTCGCTGCTGCGGTCGACTCCGGGATGAGCCAAGCCGATGCGCTCATCGCGAGCACGGTGGTCGTCGGCGCGAACTGCCCGCTCGACATCTCCGAGTAGACGGCCCCGGGCTCTAGACCGGCGTCGCCGTCCGGCTCGGCACCCACGCCCGCCACGGCGCCCGGTCGCGGAGGTCCTGCTCGACGCACACCCATCCGGGTGCGGTGGCGATGACGAAGAGCTGCAGCCGGACCCGGTGCCCGCCGTAGGTGCGCGCGTCGACGACGGCACGGCGGGGTCGCCCGAGCATGCGCATGGGCCCGTCGGGGTCGCCGTGGTTGACGACCCAGCCGGAGTAGTCCGGGTGCGGTCCGCGGTCCATGCGCTCCATGGTGCACCCAGGCTCTGACGCCTCCCTCTGCCTTGTCATTCGACAAGCCAACCTCTAGACTGGTCTTGTCAGCAACGAGAGGAGGTGAGCAAGATGGACAAGGACATGCGGAAGATCATCCGGGCGCTGGAGGACCAGGGCTTCGAGGTCACCGTCACGAAGCGGCAGCACATCGTCGTGACCCGTGACGGGCAGATGATCGCGACGTTCTCGGGCACCGCGAGCGACTGGCGGTCGATCCGCAACGGCCTGGCCCCGCTGAAGCGGGCCGGGTTCCGGTGGCCGCCCAGGCGGTGACCGGCCGGAGGGTGGGAAGCAAGGTAAGTGCCTCCCACCCTCCGGGGTCCGTCCATCTTCCCACCAGCCCCGCACCACCACGGAGGACACCATGAGCACCCAGTACAACGTGCGCGTCGAGCTCGACACCCGTGAGGACATCGACGCCCAGCTGCTCGACGCCTTCGCCCCGTACCACCCGGCCACGGGAAGGGGGCCGCGCGGGCACGTCGAGGTCCACCTCACCGTGCCGGCCGAGGACTTCGTGCAGCTGATGCAGACGACGGTCGCGATCACGGCCCGCGCGGTCGGCGCACCCGTCCTGGCGGTCGAGATGCTCCCGACCGCAGAGTTCGACCGCCGGCTCGGCCTGGAGCCGGTGCCCGAGCTCCTGTCGGTCACCGAGGCCGCGCGCCTGCTCGGGGTGAGCCGGCAGGCCGTCCTGCAGCGCGTGGAGTCCGGCTCCCTTCCGGCGACCCGCGTGGGGAACGCGTGGGCGATCCAGAGGGCCGCCGTCGAATCCACCGTCCGCGCGAGCGCCGCCCTCTCGAGCCTCCAGGCGGAGGTCGACCAGATGGAGGACCCGGCGCCGTTCGACCCGTCCTGAGCACGACGAAGCGCCCCCGCCCTCCCGGCTGTAGCCAGGGGGCGGGGGCGTGCGCGCACCGGTCGGCGCTCGTCGTCGGTGAGCCTTCAGACGAGCTCGACGGCGCTGACGGGGCGGATGGTGGTGCCGTCCCAGATGCCGTCGATGGTCAGCGGCGTCTCGGCGGTCCCGGTCCAGCGGGTGAACGCGCCGCCCGGGCTGGGAGCGG
>NZ_CAMPHH010000279.1 GCF_946885855.1 uncultured Actinotalea sp.
GGGTGGGTGCGGCCTGGAGACCGGGTGGGAGAATGGTCGGGTGCCCAAGATCATCGGCGGCTCGCTGAGCGAGCACCGCGAGCAGACGCGGAACAAGCTGTTCGCCGCCCTCGCGACGCTGATGTCCGAGCGCGGGTTCGACTCCGTCACGCTCGCGGAGATCGCCGCCGCCGCCGGCGTCGGTCGCACCGCCGTCTACAACCACGTGCCGGACAAGGAGACGCTCCTCCTGGAGTTCATCACCCACGAGACGGACCAGTGGGTCGCCGCCCTGCGCCGAGCGCTGGAGGGGGTCGACGACCCCGTCCTGCAGCTGCGCGCCTACATCCGGCAGCAGGCCGAGCTCAAGCGCGTCTTCCATCTCGCCCCGGGCGGCGCGGAGCTGCGCTCGCTGCTCTCGCCCGAGATGCAGCGCCGCCTGCGCGAGCACGCCGTGCCGGTGGAGACCATCCTGCGCGGCATCCTCACCGCGGGCATGGAGGCGGGCGCCTTCGCGGTGCAGCCGCTGGAGACGACGGTCCCGCTCGTCCACGCCTGCCTGTCCAGCCGGTCGCTGCCCGAGGAGGACGGTCCGGGGTGGGCCGAGGCCGTGGCCGCCACCGAGGCGTTCGTCCTGCGTGCCGTGGGCGCGGACGTCACGACGCCGACGGCGACGCAGCCCGTCGCCGCGCCCGTCCCGGAGGTCGCGGCGGGCTGACGGAGCCGGTTCCCGACCCGACGACCCGACCGACCCGACGACCCGACCGAGCGGCGCCATCCGCCCTGGAGGTGCCGGGCCTCGACCCCGGGGGCACGCTGGGTCGCATGTCCGACCTCAGCACCGCCGTCTCCCGGACCGCCGACGCCGCCCGGCGGCTCGCCGCCGACCTCCCCGACCTCCTCGAGCGCCGCGGCTGGACGGTGGGCACCGCCGAGTCCCTCACCGGCGGCACGATCGCCGGCGTGCTCGCCGCGGCCCCCTCGGCGCAGGAGTGGCTGCGCGGCGCCGTCGTCGCCTACACCCCCGAGGTGAAGTTCGGGCTGCTCGGGGTCCCCGAGGGGCCGGTCGTCACCGAGGAGTGCGCCCGGACCATGGCGACGGCGACGGCGCGGCTGCTCGGTGCCGACCTGGTGGTGGCCGTCACAGGCGTCGGCGGGCCCGAGCCGGCCGAGGGGCAGGACGCCGGCACCGTCTGGTTCGCCGTGGCGACGCCGGACGGCGTGCGCACCGAGAAGACGGTGTTCGACGGCGACCCGCCCGACGTGCTCACCGCGACGACGGAGCGCGCCGTCGTCCTGCTCCGGGAGGCTGCGGGCGGCGACTGACCGGGACGGCTCGTTCGCCGGGCGGCGGCGGGACGGCCGTCTCGCGGCGTCAGCCGTGCAGGGGCAGCCTCAGCACGTCCGGCCCGCCCTCGACGACGCGCACCGGCACGCCCCAGTCCTGCTGGTTGAGGTGGCACGCGGGGAACTCGATCGCCGGGTCGGCGTCGCACGAGGCGGCCTGCGCCGTCACGTGCAGGACGCCCTCGGTGACCGCCGGGTTGATCCGCAGCACCCGCTCGAGCGGCACGTCGTCGCCGGCGCCGTCCAGCAGGAGCTCGGGCGGGCTCGACGAGACCTGCAGGCGGGTGGAGGGGCCGAACCGGTCGTCGTACTTCTGCCCCGTCGCGGGCGTGAAGACGACGTCGAGCCGGACCTCGCCCGCGCCGATGTCGCTCACGGGCCGCTGGGTGCGGTGCGCGCCGGCGTCGAGGATCTCCCCGGCGAGCCGGGCCGGCAGCCGGAGCCGCGTGAGGCGGTGCGCGGCGGACTCCACGACCAGAAGGTCGATCGCGCCGTCGTCGTGGACCTCGACGAGCAGGCCGGACGGCTCGGCGAGGTCGCGCGCGAGCGTGGTGACCGCACCCGGCCCCTCGCCGCCGGGCGCGGGTGCCCAGCGGCGCACCGCGCCGTTGTAGGTGTCGGCGATCGCGACCGACCCGTCGGGCAGGACGGCGACGCCGAGCGGGTGCTGCAGCAGCGCCTGGTCCGCCGGGCCGTCGCGGTGCCCGAAGTCGAACAGGCCGGCGCCGACGGCGGTGCGGGCGGTCACCGCGCCGTCTCCGGTCGCGCCCGCGGTCGCCGGCTCCAGCCAGCGGAGCGCGGAGACCTCGGAGTCGGCGAGCCAGATGCGCCCGTCCGGCCCGACCGCGAGCCCCGATGTCTGCGCGAACCAGGCCTCGTCGCCGGGACCGTCCTGCAGCCCCTCGTTCATCGTGCCCGCGAGCCGCTCGATCGTGCCGCGTTCGTCGTCGAAGGCCCAGATCGTGTGGTTGCCCGCCATGGCGACGACGAACGCGCCGAGCTGCGGGGACCACGCGACGTCCCACGGCGAGGACAGCTTCTGCCGGCGGGCGGCCGGCACGGACGCGTCCCGGCCCTCCGGCAGGACGTTGTCGGCGGCGCCCACCATGAACTGCTGCCCGTTGCCTGCCACCGTGATGACCCGACCGTCCTCGAGGCGGACGCCGCGCAGGGCGTGGTTGACCGTGTCGGCGACGAGCACGTCGTAGCCGAGCCGGTCACGCAGCTCCTCCGGCACGAGGCACAGGCCGTTGGGCTCGCTGAAGCGCGCGTCCCCGGGGCCGCCGTCGACCAGCCCGCGCTCGCCCGAGCCGATGCGGCGGACGAGCGTCTCGCCGTCGTCGGCGAGCTCGGCGAGGCCGTGGTGGCCGGCGTCCGCGACGAGGAGGTGGCCGCTGGGGAGGCGGATCGCCTTGGCAGGGAAGCGCAGCGTGCGCGCCTGGACCGCCGGCGGGACGTACGGGCCGTCGCCGCGGTGCAGCGTGCCCTTCGCCTCGTGCTCGGCGACGAGCTCGCGCACGAGCACCTCGACGTTGTGCCGGTGCCCCTCGCCGGCCATGTGGCTGACGATGTAGCCCTCGGGGTCGACGACGACGAGCGTCGGCCACGCCCGCGCGGAGTAGGCGGACCAGGTGGTCAGCTCGGGGTCGTCGAGCACGGGGTGGTGCACCTCGTAGCGCTCGACCGCCGCCGCGAGGGCCACGGGGTCGGCCTCGTGGACGAACTTGGGGGAGTGGACGCCCACGATCACCAGGACGTCGCGGTACTGCTCCTCGAGCTCGCGCAGCTCGTCCAGGACGTGCAGGCAGTTGATGCAGCAGAAGGTCCAGAAGTCCAGAAGGACGATCTTGCCCCGCAGGTCCGCGAGGGTGAGGTCCGTGCCGCCGGTGTTGAGCCAGCCCCGGCCGACGAGCTCGGAGGCGCGGACCTTGGGCAGACGAGGTGCAGACGTGGTCACGGGGGTAGTGAACACGACCGGCGCGCCGGGTCTTCCTGCACGTCCGGCCGACGGTCGGTCGTACCGTCTCCCCCGTGACGACGCCGCAGCGCACCCTGCTCCCCACGGCTGGGGCCCCGACTCCCGCGCCCCCGACCGACGGCGGGGCCGGCGCGTGAGCCTGCCGACGACGGACACCCGCGTCACCTACCCCGACGGCGCGACCTCCTCCACGGGTACGGTCCTGCACGTCGAGCCGCTCGACGCCGGCCGCTGGGGGGTCCTCCTCGACACGACCGCGTGCCACCCGGTCGACACCGCGTGGCCGGACCAGCCGGCCGACCGCGGCACGCTCACCACCGCGCGGGGCCCGCAGCCGATCGTCGACGCCGTCACCGGCGGCATCCGGGACGGCGTGCTGCACGTCGGGGCGGCGCTGCCGGTCCGGACCGGGACCGAGGGGTGGACCTTCGTCGTCGTCCACGTGGTCGACGCGCCGCCCCCGGCGGAGGGGGAGCAGGTCGAGGTCGACATCGAGGTCGGCCACCGCGCGGCCCTGTCCGTCGGGCACACCGCGTGCCACCTCGCGGCGCTCGCGCTCGACGCCGCGCTCGCGGAGGCGTGGGTCAAGCCCGCGCCGACGGATCCCCTGGGCAACCCGGCCTTCGACGCCCTCGCGATCCAGTCCTCCCGCATCCGCGAGCACGGTTCCACCGACGTCTACCGCATCGGGAGGTCCCTGCGCCGCAAGGGGTTCGCGGTCACCGCGCTGGACGACCCGGCAGCCGTGACGGAGCGTGTCGACGCGCACCTCGCCCGGTGGGTCGCGGCCGGCGGCCCGGTGCGGGTCGACCGGTCCGACGACGCGTTCTCGGCCCGCCGCACCTGGGTCTGCGACCTGCCCGAGGGCCGCACGGACATCCCGTGCGGCGGCACGCACGCCCGCGACGTCGCCGAGCTCGGCGTCGTGCGCGTGTCGCTCGCCACGCGGGAGGTCGAGGGCGGCCTCGAGCTGACCATGGAGACGGTGGCGACACCGGCCCGATAGGCGA
>NZ_CAMPHH010000280.1 GCF_946885855.1 uncultured Actinotalea sp.
CACCCCGATGCTCCCCCCGCGCGCGGGCCCCGACCGGGGACGTTCGGACCTGGTCCCCGGGTGCGCATCACCCGGCGGGCGACGGGCGCCGTCGTCGTCGGCTGTGTGGAGGGTTGGGGGCCCCAGGAACGACGAACCCTCCACCGGAGCGTCCGGAAGCGCGGCGCTCAGTGCGGCGCGCCGTCCCACCACGTCAGCACGTGCCGGGCGTGGAACGTCAGCCACCGCGACGGCTCGCCCGGCGGGACGTCGACCTCGAACCACACCCGGCCGGGGTGGCGGCGCTCCTGCAGCCACGTGCCGTCGGGCTGCTGCGCCGCCCGCACCAGCTCGACCGCCTCTGCGAGGCGGGGGTCCGGCGCGACGTCGTCGTGCAGCGCCGCGGCCCGGAAGTGGTCGAGGGCGTTGAGCGCGCTGTAGAACCACCGGAACGGGTACGCGAACCGCGTCGCCCACGGCGCGACGAGCTCGCCCGTCGAGAGCCGGTGCAGCAGCCGACGCTCGAGGAGGTACTCCTCGCCCGCGTGCCGCGCCGCCCGGACCTCCCCGGCCGCACCCGTCGCGACCTCGAAGGACAGCAGACCCTTCACCGCGTTGAGCGTGGAGTGGAACGAGGACCGCGTCGACCCGTCGACCCACTCGCAGTTCCAGCCGCCGTCGGGCAGGCGGTGCTCGACGAACCACTTCGCGAGCGGCGCCATGTCGAGGCCGAGCCACACGCCGTTCGACAGCGTCCAGGAGTTGATGCAGACGTCGACCTCGCCGCCCCAGTACGGGAGGTCGTCGTACTCCCAGCGGCTGTTCGCGGCCAGGCGCGCGGCGGTGTCGCCGAGGACGGCGGCGTCGACACCCCACTCGCGCAGGTCCTTGAGCGCCCAGGTGGTCGCGGTCCAGGGCTGCCCGGCGTCGTCGGCCGCCTCGGGGCCGTGGAAGTCGAAGTCGGCCGGGAAGAAGGCGCCGCCGGCCCACTGCCCGTCCGGGTCCTGGAGCCCGAGCAGCCGCGCGCCGAAGCCCTCGGTCGCGACGCGGGCGCGGGTGGCCTCCCAGACCTCCGGCGGGGCGCCGGCCAGGTCACGCTCCACCTGCCAGCGCAGGGCCGGGTCGCTGTCGAGCAGCCACTCGAGCACCTCCCGGCCGACGCCGCCGCCGCGCCCGCTCCCCGTGTCGCGCACCATCGCCCGACCTCCTCGGTGTGGGGTCCTGCGTCCAGCATGCTCCGCCGACGCCCCGGTGTCCCGCCGGGCCCTGCCCCGCACCGGACTGCCCCGGACCGGGGAAAGTTCGTGGCGGATGTCGCCACGAACCTTCCCCACAGGGCCCGCGGAAGACGCCGATCCCGAGCGACCGTCCGCCGCCCGTCGTACCGTGGCCGGATGACCGTGGTCGAGGTCTGGGGATCCGGCGAGCGCGTCGTCCTGGTGCACGGCTCGCTGGCGACCGGGCCGCAGGAGTGGCAGGGCCAGCGGGTGCTGGCGCGCGAGGGGTACGAGCTCGTCGTCCCGACCCGGACCGCCTACGCCGAGGTGCCGGTCCGGCGCGGGGAGGACGTCGTCGGCGACGCCGCCGAGATCGCCGACCTGCTCGGCGACGGCGCCCACCTCGTCGGGCACTCCTCCGGCGGTCTCGTCGCCCTCCTCGCCGCGGCGCAGCGCCCGACGGCGGTGCGGTCCCTCGTGGTCGCCGAGCCGCCGGCCTTCGCGGTCGCCGAGCACGAGCCCGCCGTCGGGCGGCTGCGCGCCGAGCTCGAGCCCCTGTTCGCCGAGCCGCTGAGCGACCGGGCCTTCCTCGAGGAGTTCCTGCGCAGCGTAGGCACGCCCGTGGACGAGCTCCCGATCTCGCTGCTGGAGGAGTGGGAGCACATGGTTCCGGCGCTGCGCCGGGGCACGGCGATGTGGGACGTCGCTGTGCCCGTCGACGCGCTCGCGGCCGCGCCGTTCCGCACGGTCACCGTCTCCGGCGGGCACCACGTGGGCTTCACGGCGATCTGCGTGCAGCTCGCCCAGGCGGTCGGTGGGGAGCACGTCGTCCTGGCGGGCGCCGGGCACGAGGTCCAGGACGCGCCGGGGTTCACCGACCTGCTGCGACGGGTGTGGGCGGGGCGCCCGGCGAGCTCCCCGTTCTGAGCCCGGCCCCGGCGGGCGCCGAGGCCGGCGCAGGTCGACGCGCGACCGACGCCGGACACGTGCGCGCCGTCGTCAGCGGCCCCGGCGCGGCCCGCCCGGCTTGCCGCCGCGCGCGGCCGGGCGCTGCGCCGCCTGCTGACGACGACGCGCCCGCTGCTCCGCCCGCTTCTGCGCGAGCACCTGCCCGCGGCGCCACCGCGGTCGCACACCGTTCGGGGTCGCGATGCCGAGCAAGGGCCACAGCAGCGCGATCACGCCGATGACCAGCGGCACCGCGGCCGTGACGTACCAGGGCGAGCCCTCGGTCACGAGAGCCGACGGCCACACCAGCGCCAGCGCCAGCCCGACGCCGGGCGCAGCGACGAGCGCGGCGCTCTCCTTGCGGCCGCCGCTGCTCCACCACCGCCCGCCGCGGCGCGGGCGCCGCCGCCACCAGAACGCGAGCGCGACGAGCACCACGCCCACCGCCGACAGCACCGGTGCCACCATGAGTCCGTCCTCGGTCCTCGTCGTTCCCGCGCCGGGCTCGGCCCGCCGCGCATCCTTCCGACCGCAGCGTGCCACGTCCGGGCGCCCAGGTCCGAGGAACCCGACCGACGTCGCCTCATCGGCCCACCCGCCTCGGGGTGACGGGCGCACGCGGACGTCCGATCGACCGGCCCCGCGGTCGCCGTGCCCTACCCCGGCGTCGGGGCGTCCTTCCTGCTCGGCCGAGCCGCGCGGTCGACGAGCAGCCACGTCGCGATCCCCAGGACGGCGGCCGCCGCGACGACGGCGCCCCAGGCCGTCAGCACGTCCGCGAGCAGGTGCGAGAGGGCGAAGCACCCGGCGCCCACCGCGACGACGACGGCGAGCCGCCACCACGCCGTCCGGCGCACCTCCCGCGCGAGGCACCAGGCGACGCCGGCGAGGACGACGACGGCGCCCGCGGCTGGAAGGTCCGTCACCCGCGCCGTGGCGAACCCGACGACGAGCGAGGCCCCGGCGATGACGGCGGTCGGCAGGCGGGGCACGTGCCCAGGCTAGGTGACGAGGTGGCGAAGATCACCGCCGCGGAGGCCCTCCGTCCCGCGTCAAGGTGTCCGCGATGCGAGACACTCGAGGGGCCGGCCACCCCGGCCCGCTGCACCCCCCGTCACCCCTGGGAGAGCCCGATGTCCACCCTCACCACCGAGCACGACCGCCCGTCCCTGCGCGAGGCCGTCCGCTGGTACCGCGAGGCCCCGGCGCCGCGCTGGGAGGAGGGGAAGAAGGCGACCCTCGTCGGCTACCTGGGCGGCAACGTCGTCGCCTGGATCGCCGTCGGACTCCTCGGCGCGATGGGTCTCAACGCGCTCGTCGAGGCGCTCGCCGCCGCGTTCTGACCGGCGCCCCCTCTCGGGGTGACGGTGGGAGTCGGTGTCCGGCTCCCACCGTCACCGCAGGCGTCCGCCACCCGCCACGACGACGAGGTCCCCGGTGCTCCCGGGGACCCCGTCGCGCACGGCTCGTGCGGTCGGTCAGCCTGTGGGTCCGCCCCTGACGGGACCGGTCCGGCCGACCGCGTCCGCGGCCACCCCGGGCACCTGGACGGTCACGCCGCCCGGGACGCCGGGAGCGGGGACCACGACCGGCACCCGGTTCAGCCCAGGAGCCGACTGCGAACGTCCGGGTCCGTCCCCGACCGGCGCCTCAGGCTCGGGCTCCGGTTCCGCCAGGCACGCCGCGTACTCCTGGACGGACGGCGACCAGCGCCACCAGTCGAACGTGGCGTCGATCTCCGGGGCGTCGGTCGCCCCACGGAACGCGAACGGTCCGACGTGGGTGAACCCGAGGGCCGACGAGAACGACCGGCCGAGGTCGGTGAACGTCGCGCCGTCGTAGGACACGCTCGGCTGGACCGCCGCACCGTCGCTGGTGAGCCGCAGCGACACCGTGTCAGCCTCGGGAACGGCCGGCTCCACGGTGTCCTGCCGCTGCACCCCGTCGACCATCTGCACGACCTCGAGCCGCTTGCCCGGCGTCGCCTGGACGAGGTCGACCTTGGCGTAGACGGCGTCGGAGGCGTAGAGGAGCACACCGGCCTGCTGGAACCGTGCCGCGACGTCGATCGTGACCTGCGTCGTCAGCTGCCACGGACCCTCCGGCAGCTCCTGCTGAGGCAGCGGAGCCCCGGCCACGCCCGTCCGGTACGTCGGGATGGTCAGCAC
>NZ_CAMPHH010000281.1 GCF_946885855.1 uncultured Actinotalea sp.
GCGGCGTCGAGCTCCGCCGTGTCGAACTCCCAGCCGACCAGCGCGCCGTTGACCGCCCCGCCGACGAACGACCCGGTGCCCATCGACAGCGGCACGTTCGCCATGGGGTTCACCACGTTCCCGACCGCCCACACCCGCTCGTCGCTCGTGCGGCCGGTGGGGTCCACGGTGAGGAGGCTGCCCCACGGTCCGTCGGTGCGCGCGAGGTCGAGGCCGGCGAGGAAGGCGTCGTGCGGGCGCGGGCGCGGGGCCGTGAAGATCGCGTCGACGGGCGTGACGGCGCCGTCGGCGGTGCGGACGGCGCTCACCACGTCGCCGTCGCCGAGCACCTCCACGACCGGTGACGCGACGACGTCCACCCCGCGGGCGCGCAGCCGCCGCACGACGCCCGGGTCCAGTTCGACCGCCCCGGCGAAGACCGTGACCCGGTCGCTCCACTGCCGGATCATCTCCGCCTGGTGCAGGCCCGCGGGCGACAGCAGGAGCACCCCGAGCCGCCGGTCCCGGACCTCCCAGCCGTGGCAGTACGGGCAGTGCAGCACCCCGGTGCCCCACCGCTGCGCCAGGCCCGGGACGTCGGGCAGCTCGTCGGCGATGCCGGTCGCGACGACGAGCGACCGAGCGGCCAGCACGGCGCCGTCGGCCAGCGTGACCCGGACGCGGTCCGGCTCGCGGTCCACGCGCTCGACCAGCCCGGGCCGCACCTGGACGCCGTAGGCGGCCACCTCGGCGCGACCGCGCGCGGTGAGCTCGGCCGGGTCCAGCCCCTCGTGCCCGAGGACGCCGTGCATGTGCGCGGCGAACCGGTTGCGCGGCTCCCCCGCGTCCACGACGACCACTCGGCGGCGCGCCCGGCCGAGCATGAGCGCGGCGCTCAGCCCGGCGGGGCCCCCACCCACGACGACGACGTCCCACGGCTCCGCGGCCGCTTCCCTGCCCGTTCCTGTGTCCATGCGGACACCTTGCGCCCCGGCCGCGCGATGCTGCAAGGTTCTTTGCGGAATCAGCAAAGAGCGGAGGAGGGTCCGATGGACGGCGACCTGGCGCAGGTGGGCCCGCGGCTGCGAGCGGTGCGGCACGCGCGCGGCTGGAGCCTGGAGGACCTGGCGTCCCGCGCGGGGATGTCCGCGAGCACGCTGTCCCGCCTGGAGTCGGGCAAGCGGCAGGCGGGCCTCGAGCTGCTGCTGCCCCTGACGCGGCACCTGGGCATCCGCATCGACGACCTCGTCCGCCCCGAGACGCCCGACCCGCGCGTGCGCCGGCCGTCGGTCGAGCGGGACGGCCTCGTCGTCACCCCGCTCGCGCCGCCCGACGCGCGCATCGGCACCTACCGGATCACCTACCTCCCGCGCGAGGGCGAGCCGGACCTGCGCGTGCACGACGGGTACGAGTGGCTCTACGTGCTGTCCGGGCGGCTGCGCCTGCGGCTGGGCGACCAGGACCTCGTGCTCACCCGCGGGGAGGCCGCCGAGTTCGACACCCGCACCCCGCACGCGCTGGCCGCCGCCGGCTCCCGCCCCGCGACGGTGATCAGTATCTTCGACGAGTCCGGCGCGCGGATGCACACGCACGCGGGTCCCGCCGTGTAGGGCGACCGGCAGCGGGATCCGGCGCCCGTCCGCCCGCGCCGTGTCGGCGCCTCGCGGCACCATGGCGGCATGGCCACCGGTCAGCGTGGGCACAGCCCCGAGTACTACAGCTCCTGGGTCGTCAACCACGGCGATCCCTCCGGCGCGACCCGGATGCTCGAGCGGCCCCGGCGCGCCGTCGTCGACGCCCGGACCTACGGCGGCCACCGGGTGCGGCTCCAGCTCTACGCGATCGCGACCGCGCCGGGGTGGGTCTGCGTCCAGCAGGACCTGCAGGACCGCGCACCGTGGAACGCGTGGGTGCCGGCGCGGACGGTCACGCCGGTGTAGCGCCCGGGCCGCCGCTGTCGCCCTCGGTCCCGTCCCGGCCGTCGCCCGCGCCCCCGTCGTCGCCCGCGTCCACGTCGTCGCCCGCGAGCGAGGCCTCGACCTGCGCGCGCGTCGGCATGCCGGTCGTCGCGCCGAGGCTCCCGACGGACAGCGCCGCCGCGTGGACGGCCCAGCGCAGGGCGTCCCGGGGAGGCAGGTCCCGGCTCAGGGCGTCCGCGAGCGCCCCGACGAACGTGTCGCCCGCACCGGTCGTGTCGCGCACCGCCACCGTGGGCGGCGCCGCGTGGACGAGCCCGCCCGCGTCGCACAGCACCGCCCCGCGGGCGCCCAGCGTGACGACGACAGCGCAGGTCAGGCCCTCGTCGGCGACGTGCGCCGGGACGTCGGCGGGGTCCGGCGGGACCGGTCGGCCGAGGACCGCCGCGTACTCGACCTCGTTGACGACGAGCACGTCGACCCGCTCGAGCAGCTCCCACGGCAGCTCCTGGGCCGGGGCGGCGTTGAGGACGAGCGTGCCGGCGGCGCGGTGCGCGGCCGCGAGCACCGTCGGCACCGGCACCTCGAGCTGGACGACGACGACGCGCGCCGTCCGCAGCACGTCGTCGGCGGCCGCGAGGTGCTCCTCCGCCAGGGCCGCGTTCGCCCCGCCGACCAGGACGATGTGGTTCTCCGCGTCCTGCCCGACGACGACGATCGCTCGTCCCGTCGGCGCCGTCGCGGTCTCGCCGAGGTGGGTCAGGTCGAGGCCCTCCGCGGCGAGGGCCGTGCGCACCCGGGCGCCCTCGGCGTCGTCGCCGGTGAGCGCGACCAGCGCGACCCGCCGCCCGAGGCGGGCCGCCGCGACGGCCTGGTTGCCGCCCTTGCCACCGACGAGCTGCGCGAAGCCGTGGGCCGCGACCGTCTCCCCGCGCACCGGCAGGCGCTCCACCGAGGCGACGAGGTCGACGTTGACGCTACCGACGACGGCGACCTCCACGGGCCGGGCGCTCATGCACCCCTCCCGGCGCCGCGCAGCACGCCCTCGGTCGCGAGTCCGCCGAGCGGCGTCTGCCGTACCGGGACGCCGTCGTCGGCCGCCCGGGCCTGGGCCCGCAGGGCCGTGACGACCTGCCGCCCTCCCGCGCCGCCGTGGCGCTCGATCGCGTCCGCGAGGGCGCCGAACACCGCCGCCGACTGCATCCGGTCGCCGTAGACGTCCGCCGTGAGGAGCGGCAGGTGGAGCCGCCGGTGCTCGCCCTGGCCTTGCAGCCCGAGGAGCACGCTGCCCCCGCCGTTCGGGACGAGGACGACCTCGGTCCCGGGCCCCAGCGCCACGCGGCGCCGCAGCACGCGGGCACGGACCTGGGTCACCGCGGCGCCGTCGGCGTCCAGCCTGCGGGAGACCCCCGCGAACGCCGTCAGCGCCGCGAGGAGCGCGACCATCAGCGGGACGCCCGGCCCCCAGACGCTCGGCGGCTGCGTCATGACCGCCCAGACCGTGACACCGACCAGGCCCACTGCCGTCGCGATCCCCCAGCGCACCAGGGACGGCGAGGTCAGCGCCGGGATGCTGACCTCCCTGGCGCGGTCCGTCGTCGTCATGCTCGCCCCCTCGCCACCGGCGCACCGTCGGACGTCGGTCCGCGGGCACGGGTTCCCCTGGTCGCCGTCGCTGCGAGGCTAGCGCCGCCCGGTGACACCGCGACACGGCGGCGGGCGGCGCGGCGGGCAACCGACGGGACGCCGGTCCCACGGCTCGGGACCCGCCCGTGCGCGTGTCGGTGCCCGGCCCTACGGTGGATGACCATGAGCGCCGACGGACTTGCCCTCGCCCGCCGCAAGATGGAGGAGGCGGGCGTCTCCCCCACCGCCATCGAGGTCTTCGCCCGGTTCTACGGGCTCCTGGGGTCCGGCGAGACGGGGGTGATCCCCGAGTCCACCGTGCGCCCCCTCACGGACGTGCCGCACCTGGACGCGCTGTCGGTCGACGACGCCGCCGCGCGCGAGGCCCTCGGCGCCACCGCGGTCCTCAAGCTCAACGGCGGCCTCGGCACCTCGATGGGCATGGACAAGGCCAAGTCCCTGCTGCGCGTGCGCGGGGAGCGGACGTTCCTGGACGTCATCGCCGCCCAGGTGCTGGCGGCGCGGGCCGCGACCGGCGCCCGGCTGCCCCTCGTGCTCATGAACAGCTTCCGTACCCAGGACGACAGCCGCGCGGCGCTGGCGCGCTACCCCGAGCTCGCCGTCGACGGCCTGCCGCTGGACTTCCTGCAGAACCGCGAGCCGAAGCTCCGCGCGGACGACCTCACGCCCGTCGAGTGGCCGCAGGACCCGAGCCTGGAGTGGTGCCCGCCCGGGCACGGCGACCTCTACACCGCGCTCTACGCGTCCGGGACGCTCCAGGCCCTGCT
>NZ_CAMPHH010000282.1 GCF_946885855.1 uncultured Actinotalea sp.
GCCCCGGAGGCCCCCGTGAGCGCCACCCGCTGCACCTGCATCCTCGACGACCGGCTGCGGCCGGTCGTCGTCGACCCGAGCTGCCCGGCCACCCGTCTGCACCTCCTGCGGCACGCCGCCGACGGCGCCCCGCGGCCCGGGCGCTGAGTCGCGGGCCCCCCGTCGGCTCAGCGTCCGGGTGCCGCCGGGTCCGCCGGCTCCCGGCGCCGACTTCTCATCGCGTCAGAAGCGGTCCCGCCGCGCCTCCTGCTCGACGACGGCGTCCAGGTCGTCCAGGCGGCGCAGGCCCGCGAGCGCCTGCCCCATCCGGTGGTTGCCCGCGAACCGCTCCGCGTTGCGGTGCAGGAACGCCCAGTACCCCGCGGTGAACGGGCACGCGCGGGGCCCGAGCCGGACCTTGGGGTCGAAGGGACACCCGCCGCAGTGGTCCGTCATCCGGTGGAGGTACGCGCCGCCGGACGCATAGGGCTTGGTCGCCATGAGGCCGCCGTCGGCGTGCTGGGACATGCCCACGACGTTGGGCACCATGACCCAGTCGAACCCGTCCACGAACGACCGGTGGAACCAGTCCGTGACGGCCGCCGGGGCGTAGCCGCGCTGGAGGGCGTGGTTGCCGAGCACCATGAGCCGCGGGATGTGGTGCGTCCAGCCCTCCTCCCGCACCGACGCGAGCGTCTCGGACAGGCAGCGCGCGCGGACGGTGCCCCCCGCGTCGAGGTCCTGCCACCAGTCCGGCAGGGGCTCGTGGGCGTCGAGCGCGTTCCGGTCGCGGTACGTCGCGGGGGCCGGGTCCGACCCCGGGTCGCGGTCCGGGTCGTCCCGCTCCGCCGGCGGCTGCCAGTACAGGTGCCACACGTACTCGCGCCAGCCCACCACCTGCCGGACGAAGCCCTCGACGCTCGCGAGCCGCGCGGCGCCGTCGTCGTACGCGCGCACGGCCCGGCGGGCGGCCTCGAGCGGGTGCAGCAGGCCGAGGTTGAGCGGCACGGACAGCAGCGAGTGCGCCATCCAGCGGTCCCCGTGCAGCACGGCGTCCTCGTAGGGACCGAAGGCGTCGAGGCGCCCGGTGACGAACTCCTCCAACGCCGTGAGCGCCTCCGCGCGGGTGACGGCGAACCGGCGCGGCCCGTCCTCGCCGACGAAGGACACGAGCCCCTCACGCTCCCAGCGGTCCAGGTCCGCGCGCACGCCGGCGTCGATCTCGTCCTCGACCGGCCACCACGGCTCGGCGACGTCGACGCGGTCCCGCAGCAGGACCGTCCGGCGCGGCGGCGGCTCGCGGTTCTCGTCGTCGAAGGTCCACCGCCCACCGACCGGCGCGCCGTCCTGCTGCACGAGCAGCCCGGTCGCGCGGCGCACGTGCCGGTAGAAGTCGTCCAGCAGCAGCCGACGACGCCCCCGCGACGCGACCCAGGCCGCGAACTCCTCCGGCGCGACGGCCCAGCCGCGCTCCGGCAGCACCACGACCGTCCCCTGCGCAGCGAGGCGTCGCACGAGCCCGCGCGCCGCCCGGCTCGTCGGGTCGACGACGCTCACCGGCGCGTCGTCGTCGGGCGCCGCGGGTGCGCCGGGCGTCGCAGGGCCCCGCTCGGCCAGGAGGCCCGGCAGGCGGTCCAGCGCCTCGGAGTAGGTCCCGGCACGGACGACGACGGCGCGGTCCCCCAGCTCGGCGGCGCGGTGGCGCAGGGCGGACAGCACCAGGTGCGCCTTGCGCCGGTGGAACCGGCGGCGGCGGAAGGCCGCGAGGGACTCGACGAGGAGGACCGGGGCGTCGTCGTCCGCGTCCTCGGTGAAGTGCGGGCCGAGCTGGTCGGCGAACAGCCAGCGCACCGTCATGCGGGCCAGCATGCCGGGGCGGTGCTGCGCCGACCACGCCGGGTCACGTGCCTCTCAGGTGCCGGTGCCCGCACCTGGGGGTGGCGGTTCGGGCCGGTCAGCGCGCCCCGGTAGCCTGACGCGGCGCCACCCCTCTGACCTCCGGAGTCCGCATGTCCAGCGTTGCCCCGTCGTCCGGCCAGGGCCGGCCGCTGATCGTCCGCGCCCTGCTGTCCCTTGCCGTGCTCGTCGGGGCGGTCGTGCTCGTCCTGACGAACACGCCGACGCTCGGCCTCGACCTGCGCGGCGGCACGCAGATCGTCCTCGAGGCGCAGGACAGCCCGACCGTGGTCGCCGACGCGGAGTCCACCGATCGCGCACTCGAGGTGCTGCGCCGTCGCGTCGACGCGCTCGGCGTCGCGGAGCCCACGATCGTCCGATCGGGTGAGCGCCGGATCATCGTGGAGCTCCCGGGCCTGCAGGACCCGGCGCAGGCCGTCGAGGTCATCGGCCGCACCGCGCAGCTGTCCTTCCACCCGGTCCTGGGCGTCGGCGACCCGGCGGACCTGCCGGCGGGCGGCGACCCCGCCGCCGAGGGCGAGGACCCGACGGACGCCCCGCCGCTGCCGGACGTCGACGTCACGCAGGAGGTGACGCTCGCCGACAGCGGGGGCGTGCCGCTGCGGCTGGGTCCCGCGGAGCTCACTGGCGAGGCTGTCACCGGCGCCAACAACACGCTCGACACCCAGTCCGGGCGCGGCTGGTACGTCACCGTCGAGTTCACCGGGGAGGGCGGCCGCGCCTGGGCGTCGCTCACCGGCGACGCCGCCTGCGCACCACTGGGCGACCCGACGCGGCGCGTGGCGATCGTCCTCGACGGCGGCATCATCACCTCGCCCGAGGTCAACGCGAGCGTGCCCTGCCCCGCCGGCATCACCGGCGGGCAGACCGACATCACCGGCGGCTTCGACCAGGCGTCCTCCCGCGAGCTCGCCGCGGTCATCCAGGGCGGCGCGCTGCCCGTCCCGGTCGAGGTCATCGAGCAGCGGACCGTCGGCCCGAGCCTCGGCGCCGCGGCCATCGACGCGAGCGTCCAGGCGATCCTCATCGGCGTCGCTGTGACCGGCGTGTTCCTCGTGGCGGCGTACCGCCTCATGGGCCTCCTGGCCGTCATCGCCCTCGCGGCCTACGCGCTGATCACCTACGCGGCGCTCATCGGGCTCGGCGCGACGATCACCCTGCCCGGCCTCGCCGGCTTCGTCCTCTCCGTCGGCATGGCGGTGGACGCCAACGTGCTCGTCTACGAGCGGGCGCGCGAGGAGCGCGCGACCCGCAGCCGATCGCTGCCCGTCGCGGTCCGCGAGGGCTTCCGCAAGGCCTTCCCCGCGATCGCCGACTCGAACTTCACGACCCTGATCTCCGCGGGGCTGCTGTTCTTCCTCGCGTCCGGACCCGTCCGGGGCTTCGGCGTCACCCTGACCGTCGGTGTGCTCGCGTCCTTCTTCTCCGCACTCGTCATCACGCGGGTCCTCGCCGAGGCCGCCGCCCGCACCGGCGTCGTGCAGCGGCGCCCCCGCATCACGGGCATCGAGACCCTCGGCCGGGTGCGCGAGCGGCTCACCGCGATGGACCCGAGCTTCCTCAACCACCCGCGGGCCTGGCTCGCCGGATCGCTCGCGCTCGTCCTGGCGACCGGGCTCGGGCTCGCCGTCCGGGGTGTGGACCTCGGCGTCGAGTTCACCGGCGGCCGCAGCATCCAGTACGAGGTCGCCGAGCCCATCACCGCCGACGAGGCGCGGGACGCCGTCGCGTCCGCGGGCTTCCCGAGCGCCGTGGTCCAGGAGACCGGCGAGGGCGGCATCGCGGTGCGCACCAGCCCGATCGACGACGCCCAGCAGCAGTCGATCCGCGACGCCATCGGGGAGATCTCCGGCGGGGCCACCGTCGTCAGCGACGAGCTCATCGGACCGACGCTCGGCGACGAGCTGCGCCGCAACGCGCTCATCGCCCTCGGCATCGCGCTGGCCGGCCAGCTGACCTACCTCGCGATCCGGTTCCACTGGACGTTCTCGACGGGCGCGGTCGCCGCCCTGGCGACCAACGTCCTCGTGGTCCTGGGCACGTTCGCGTGGCTCGGCAAGCCGCTGGACGGCGTCTTCCTCGCCGCGCTCCTGACGATCATCGGCTACTCGGTCAACGACTCCGTCGTGGTGTTCGACCGCATTCGCGAGATGTGGCGCGCCAAGCCCGACGAACCGTTCCACCGCCTCGCCGGGAGCGCGATCCTCCAGACGCTGCCGCGGACGATCAACACCGGTGCCAGCACCCTGTTCGTGCTCGTCGCGCTGCTGTTCCTCGGCGGCTCCTCGCTGCAGGACTTCGCGCTCGCGCTGGTGCTCGGCATCGTCGTCGGCACGGCGTCGACGATCTCCATGGCGGTCCCCCTCACGGTCGCGCTGCAGCGCCTGGTTGA
>NZ_CAMPHH010000283.1 GCF_946885855.1 uncultured Actinotalea sp.
CTGAGCGCTGAGCGCTGAGCCCTGAGCGCTATGCCTGAGGACCGGCCCGGCCCTCCCCCGCGGGACATGCACGAGCCCCGGACCGCAGCGGTCCGGGGCTCGTGCGCTGCTCGGAGTGGGCCGCTCCCGGGGCGGAGGCGCACGCCGTGCAGAGCACCAGGCCTGCGACGGCACGCGCGCCGTCAGGCCTGCAGCGACTCCTCGAGGGTGGAGTGGATGGTGAAGACCTGGGTCAGCGCCGTGATGCGGAAGACCTTGAGGATCTTCTCCTGGGAGATGACGAGCCGCAGGTCGCCGCCGAGGGTCCGCACCTTCTTCAGCGCGCCCACGAGCACGCCCAGACCGGTGGAGTCCATGAAGCTCACCTGCGTGAGGTCGACCACGAGGTCGGTGTTCTCCGCGTCGATGAGCGAGGACAGCTCCTCACGCAGCGCCGGGGCCGTGTAGACGTCGATCTCCCCGGTGACCTCGACGACGGTGCGGTCACCGTTGGCACGGCTCGTGACGGTGACGTCCACACCGACCTCCTGGATCTCTGGGGTACCGGAACCGGGCCATTCAACCAAAGACCCGGCCCGCACACCCGCAGAGCACGCACGAGGTGGGGACGAGCCTGCTGAGTTCCCACCGTTCGGTCGAGCGCTGGCCGGGTCGTGGCCCCGGCCCGACCCCGTCCGCGTCGGCTGCCGGTGCGAGGATGCGCCGGTGGCCGACAGCGCACGCCTGCTCGACGTGCTCCTCGCGGGGGGCCGCCGCGCCGAGCGTGCGACGCACGTCGAGTTCCTCCCCGCCCGCGAGGGCCGCACCGTCCCATGGCCGTCCTGGGCGGACGAGCGGCTCGTCGCCGGCTCCCGCGCCCTGGGCGTCACCCTGCCGTGGGAGCACCAGGTGCACGCCGCGGAGGCCGCCTGGTCGGGGCGCCACACCGTGCTGGCGACCTCGACCGGATCCGGGAAGTCGCTGGCGTTCTGGCTCCCGGCGCTGACCGCCGTGCACGCGCCCGGGCCGCGGGCGGCCCCGGACGACCGGGACGCCGTCGGCGCGTTCGGGCCCCGCCGGGGCACCGTGCTCTACCTCTGCCCGACCAAGGCGCTCGCCGCCGACCAGCTGGCCGGCCTGGAGCGCCTCGTCCGGGCCGCGGAGCACCGTGACCTGCGGGCCGCGACGTGCGACGGGGACACGGACCCGACCGGGCGGCGGTGGGTCCAGGAGTACGCCGACGTCGTCCTCACCAACCCGGACTTCCTGCACTTCTCGATGCTGCCCGGGCACCGCCGGTGGGCGCGCCTGCTCCGCGGGCTGCGGTACGTCGTCGTCGACGAGTGCCACGCCTACCGCGGGGTGTTCGGCGCTCACGTGGCCGCCGTGCTGCGCCGCCTGCGGCGCGTCGCGGCCCACTACGGCAGCGCTCCGACGTTTGTCCTCGCCTCCGCGACCACCGCGGACCCTGCCGCGAGTGCCGCCCGTCTCGTGGGGGTCCCGGCCGACGACGTCGTCGCGGTCACCGAGGACGCCTCGCCCCTGGGGCGCAAGACCTTCGCCCTGTGGCAGCCGCCGGAGCTCCCGGGCCAGGCGCCGGTCCTCGGCGAACCGGAGCCCGCGGAGGTCGCGACGCTGCCCCGGGCCGTGCTCGGCACCGACGACGACGCCGCGCTCGCCGCTGGCGGCGAAGCGCACGACGACGGCGGGCGACCGGAGGACCTGATGAGCGCCGACGGCGCGGCGGATCGGGCGAGCGCCGACGGCGCGGCGGACGGGGCGAGCACCGACGGCGCGGCGGACCGGGTGCACGCCACCGGCACGGCCCCGGGAAGGAGTCCCGCCGGACCCGCCGGTCCGACCGAGGCGCACCACGAGGACGCGCCGACCGCGCCGGCGCACCGGACGGCCACCGCCGAGATGGCGGACCTCCTCGCGGACCTCGTCCTTGCCGGCGCCCGGACGCTGGCCTTCGCCCGGTCCCGCCGCGCCGCGGAGTCGGTGGCCGCCGCCACCCAGGACCACCTCGACCAGGTCCGTCCGGGCCTCGGGCGCACGGTCGCCGCCTACCGCGGCGGGTACCTGCCTGAGGAGCGGCGCGCGCTGGAGCGTGCGATCCGGACCGGCGACCTCCAGGCGCTGGCGACGACCAACGCGCTCGAGCTGGGCGTCGACATCTCCGGCCTCGACGCGGTCCTCATCGCCGGGTGGCCGGGCACGCGGATGTCGCTGTGGCAGCAGGCGGGGCGGGCCGGCCGCGCCGGCGCGGAGGGCCTCGTCGCCCTCATCGCCCGGGAGGACCCGCTCGACACCTACCTCGTGCACCACCCGGAGGCGGTGTTCGGGGCGCCGGTGGAGGCCACCGTGTTCGACCCGGCCAACCCCTACGTGCTCGGGCCGCACCTGTGCGCCGCGGCGGCGGAGGTGCCGCTGCGCTCGGACGAGCTCGGGCTCTTCGGCCCGGGCACCGCCGAGCTGCTCGACGTGCTCGTGGCGCGCGGCGCCCTGCGGCGGCGGTCGTCCGGGTGGTACTGGACGCACCCGGAGCCGGCGACACGGCTCACGGACCTGCGCGGGTCCGGGGGTGAGCCCGTGCGGGTCGTCGAGGCCGCGACGGGGCGTCTGCTCGGGACGGTCGACGCCGGCTCGGCCGACGCGGCCGTCCACCCCGGCGCCGTCTACGTCCACCAGGGAGCGACGTTCCTCGTGGAGGAGCTGGACCTCGAGCAGTCGGTCGCCATGGTGAGCCCCGGCCGGGTGGACTACGGCACGTGGTCGCGCTGGCTCACGTCGATCGAGATCCGGGGCGTTCGGGCCGAGCGCCGTGCGGGACCGGTCCGGTGGGGCTTCGGTCCCGTGGACGTCACCACCCAGGTCGTCAGCTACCAGAAGCGGCGACTCCCCGAGATGACCGTCCTGGGCCAGGAGCCGCTCGACATGCCCGCCCGCACGCTCCCGACGACGGCGGTCTGGTGGACCGCCCCGGCGGAGGTCCTCGCCGCTGCCCGGGTGGACGACGGCGACGTCCCGGGGGCCCTGCACGCCGCCGAGCACGCCTCCATCGGTCTGCTCCCCCTGCTGGCGACGTGCGACCGGTGGGACCTGGGCGGGGTCTCGACCGCCCTGCACGTCGACACCGAGTGCGCCACGGTCTTCGTCCACGACGCCTACCCGGGCGGCGCGGGCTTCGCCGAGAGGGGCTTCGAGCTCGGTGCCCGGTGGCTGCGGGCGACCCGCGACGCCATCGCGACGTGCGGCTGCCCGGCCGGGTGCCCGGCCTGCGTGCAGTCGCCGAAGTGCGGCAACGGCAACAACCCCCTGGCGAAGGACGCCGCCGTGCGGCTGCTCGACGCGGTACTGGCGCACGAACCCTGAGCCCCGGTCGCCGGCGCGTGCCGGCACGTGCCGGCCCGGGGGCCCGCGGACCGCGCTCATCCGTCCTCCTCGACCGGGCCGGCGCGCGCCGTCGCCCGCGCCGCACCGAGCACCGTGACCTGCTGCACGGTCACCTCGACCACACCACCCGTCTCCACCGCGCACCCGACCAGCTGGGTGCCGTGCCGGGCGGCGACCTCCCCGGCGCGGGCGCAGGCGACGGAGCCGGAGCCCGTCGTCGCACCGGAGCCCTCTGCGAGCGCGATGCCGACGGGGAGGACGAGCGACTGCGCCGCCGCGAGCGCGCCGAGGTCGGCCGCCGCCTGGGTGACCGTCCTCGCCGTGTGGGCCCGCGCCGCGACCGCGAGGGTCCCGCCGAGCAGCGCGGTCACCGCCACCACGGCCAGGAGGAGCACGGACCCCGCCCCCTCGTCACCGGCGCGACGGGGCGGGCGTCGCGCGGTCGACATCACAGCGCCCGTCGCGGGCGAGCGCCCGCTCACGGCTCCACCCAGGCGGTCGCCGACCCGCGCACGGTGAGCCGGCCTCCCGTGAACCAGGCCCCGGGGGCGGTCGTGCTGACCTCGACGGTCACCCACTCACCCTCCGGCCGGATGGTGACCCGGGCGCCGTCCCCGGCCACCCGCCCCGCTGCCGCGCGGACCTCGGCGGGCGCCTCGCCGATCGCCGCGGCGCGTGCCCCTGCCCGCGCGGCATCGGCGCACCGGAGCTGCGCCGCCCCCGCCGCCACCGTGACGAGCACGACCGCCAGCACGAGGACCACGGCCGGCAGGCCGAGGGCCAGCTCTGCCGTCACGGCACCGCGGTCGCCGCCGGCACGGCGGGCAGCACCGGCACGGCGGGCACCACCAGCACCACGTCCGCCGCCACCGCGACCCTCACCCGGACCCGCACCCGGACCTGGACCTGGACC
>NZ_CAMPHH010000284.1 GCF_946885855.1 uncultured Actinotalea sp.
ATCCCCGCCCGGACCGCTACCGGCCCGGGTGCCGGGCCGACAGGATGGGCGAGGCGCAGGGCCCTTCGGCGCGTCGACCGTCGGCCGCCCCGCGGCCCTGCTCGAGGAGAACCCATGGCCGTCCCCGTCCTCGCCGGTGTCCTGGCCCAGCTCGCCGCGTTGAGCGTCCCCACCAAGGCCGCCCTCGGTGTGGGCGTCGCCCTGGGCGCCGTCGCGGCGGTGCCCGTGATCGAGGAGGCCGCCGCGGAGGAGGTCCTCCTCGACGACGGCGCCGGCGCTCCCGAGGAGGGCGCGCCCGACGACGCCGCCGGGTCGGACCCCGCCGAGCCGGCCGACCCGGTGGAGCCCGTCGAGGAGACGGGTGCTGACGAGGACGGCTCCGGCCAGCCTGGTCAGGAGGGCACGACCGACGAGGGTGCGGCGGACGAGGGCGAGGCGCAGCCCCCGGCCGCCTCCGACTTCGGCAGGTCGGTGTCAGCCGATGCCCGCGACGGGGGCGTGGACGGGCAGGAGATCCGGGCCCGAGCCCACGAGCGCAACGCCCTCCGCGCGGCCGAGCGGGCGGGCGCCGGAGCCGAGGACGGCGACGACGTCCCGCCCGTCCAGGAGCCCGAGCAGCCGTCGGACGAGCCGGACGGCGCCCCGGCCGACGAGATCGCGGAGCCGGCGCCCGCGTCGACCACCCCGGACGCGAAGCCCGGTCACGGGCGCGGCGGCGGCAAGGGCCCGCGGCCCTGAGCCCGACCACCCCGAGCCCCACCACCTGAGAGCCATCGGCGCGCGACCTGCGGGAACCCCTTCTGCGACGGGAGGGTCACGCCCTAGCGTGATCCTCCCGTGCTCGGCCACCCGCCGGCCGGGCTCGGCGAGGAGGTGGGCGTGACGGTCGGAACCGGCGACGGCGCGCCGCTCATGCCTGCCGAGTGGGAGCCGCACGAGCGGACCTGGATGGCCTGGCCCGCGGGCGGCTACACCCTCGGCGACACGCCGGCCGAGGCCGACGAGGCGCGACGCACGTGGGCCGCCGTCGCCAACGCCGTCGTCGAGCACGAGCCGGTGACGGTCGTGGTCGCGCCGCACGAGGAGGCGGCCGCCCGGCGCCTCCTCGCCGCGGCGGTCGCCACGGTGGTCCTGCCGCTGGACGACGCCTGGATGCGGGACACCGGCCCCACGTTCGTCCGGACCGCCGACGGCGCCGTCGCCGCGGTCACGTGGGTCTTCAACGGCTGGGGAGGGCAGGACTGGGCGACGTGGGACCACGACGCCCGCATCGGCACCGAGGTGGCGCGCCTGGCCGGGGCCGGGCGCATCGCATCGTCGCTGGTCAACGAGGGCGGCGGCATCCACGTCGACGGCCACGGCACCGTGCTGGTCACCGAGACGGTGCAGCGCGACCCCGGTCGCAACCCGGGCTGGTCGCGCGCCGACGTCGAGGCGGAGCTCGCGCGCACCACCGGTGCGCGCCGCGTCGTCTGGCTGCCCCGGGGGCTCACCCGCGACGGCGAGCGGTTCGGCACGCGGGGCCACGTCGACATCGTCGCGACGTTCACGCCCGGCGGCCCGGTGCTCCTGCACGACCAGCGCGACCCGGACCATCCCGACCACGCCGTCACCGGGGGGATCCGGGCGGTGCTCGAGGCCGCCGACGACGCCCGGGGCCGGGCCCTCGAGGTCCGCCCGCTGCCGGCGCCGCGGACCCTGCGGGACGCGCGGGGCTGGGTCGACTGGAGCTACGTCAACCACTACGTGTGCGACGGTGCGGTCATCGCGTGCGCGTTCGACGACCCGGCCGACGACGAGGCGGCCGAGGTCCTGGCCGACGCCTACCCCGGACGCGCCGTCGTCCGGGTGGACGCCCGGCCACTGTTCGATCGCGGCGGCGGGATCCACTGCATCACGCAGCAGCAGCCCGCCGTCGGCGTGCGCGTCCCGCCGGGTGCGCAGGAGGGCGACGCGGTGCCGGCGTCCGCCGACGGTCACGGCCAGGAGGTCCGATGGAGCTCGTGACGGCGCTCGGGCCGCCGCCCTCGCCCGCGCGCACCGGTCCGGCGGTGGGGCCGGTCGTGCGCGTCGGAGTCGTGCAGCACCGCTGGTACGCCGACGCGGACCGGGTGGCGGCGGAGCTCGACGCCGGGGTGCGCCTGGCCGCCCGCGAGGGCGCGACGGTCGTCCTCCTGCCCGAGCTGACGCTGTCCCGCTACCCGGCGGACGAGCGCGGCGGGCCGGACGCGTGCGCCGCCGCGGAGGACCTCGCCACGGGCCCCACCGTGCGGCTCGCGACCGCCCTCGCGGGCGAGCACGGTGTGCTCGTCCAGGCGTCGCTCTACGAGCGGGCGGACCCTCTCGGTGGACCGGACGGCCTCGGCTACAACACCGCGGTCCTGCTCGCCCCGGACGGCGCCCTCGTGGGACGCACGCGCAAGCTCCACATCCCGGTGACGGCGGGCTACTACGAGGACACCTGGTTCCGCCCCGGCCCGGCCGACGGCGACGCGTTCCCCGTCCACGAGCACCCGTTGCTGGGCGGTGCCCGGCTCGGCACGCCGACGTGCTGGGACGAGTGGTTCGGCGAGGTGGCCCGCGCGTACGCCCTCGCGGGCGCGGACGTCCTCGTCTACCCGACCGCGATCGGCTCCGAGCCCGACCACCCGGCCTTCGACACCGAGCCGCTGTGGCGCCAGGTGATCGTGGGACACGGGATCGGCAACGGCCTGTTCATGGTCGTGCCGAACCGCTGGGGCGACGAGGGGACGGTGACCTTCTACGGCTCGTCCTTCGTGTCCGACCCCTACGGGCGGGTGCTGGCCCGCGCGCCGCGCGACGCCTCGGCAGTGCTGGTCGTCGACCTGGACCTGCAGCAGCGGCACGACTGGCTCGCGCTGTTCCCGTTCCTGCGCACCCGCCGGCCGGACGCGTACGCGCCGCTGACCCGTCCACCCGACGGCACGCCGACCCGTCCTCCCGGGGGGCTGCTCCGAACCCCCGGTGCCTCACCGACCACACCCACCAGCACCGCGCCGACCCCAGCCGAGGAGCCCTCATGAGCCCGACCCGACGACACGTCCTCACCGGGGCCGCCGGCGTGGCCGCCGGTGCCTGCCTTCTCGCGGCCTGCGGCGCCTCGGGCGGATCGGAGGCGGCCGACGACGGCGCCGCCCCGGACGCGGGCGACGGCGCCACCGACGGCGCGGGTGGTGCCCTCGCCGCGCTCGCGGACGTCCCTGTCGGTGGCGCGGTCCTGGTGACGAGCGCCTCGGGCCTCGACGTCCTGGTCGCTCAGCCCGTCGAGGGCGAGGTCGTGGGCTACAGCGCGATCTGCACCCACCAGGGGTGCACCGTCGCTCCTGACGGGTCCGAGCTCGTCTGCCCGTGCCACGGATCGGTCTTCGACCTGGCGTCCGGCGAGGCGCTCGCGGGGCCGGCGACCGAGGCGCTCGCGCCGTTCCCCGTCCGCGTCGAGGGCGGCGACGTGCTCGAGGCCTGACCCGCTGCGGTTGCGGCTCCTCAGCGGTGGTCGTCCAATCGTCTCGTCGGCGGCGCCCCCGCCGCTCGGCGACGACGAGAGGTGAGGACGATGGAGAACGCGACGATCGTGTGGATCGTGGTGGCCGTGCTGGTGCTCGCCCTGCTCATCGGGGCGGCGCTGTGGTGGTCCCGCCGCAGCTCGGAGCGCCGGGCGGAGAAGCAGCGGCACGAGGCGGCCGAGCTGCGCCGCCAGGCCGAGGCCGAGAAGGTCGAGCTCCAGCGGCGCGAGGCGGAGGCGGCACGCCTGGACGCCGAGGCGCGCATGGCCCAGGCCGAGGCGGACACCCGTGCGGCCGAGGCGGCACGGCTGCAGGCGCGGGCCCGTGAGCGGCAGGAGGAGCTGGCAGACCCGCGCAAGGAGGTCGACGAGCGGCTGCGGCGTGCCGAGGAGCTCGACCCCGACCGCCGCGTCGCTGCCGACGGACCGCACGCGGGGCGCACCGACGGACGGGACGGGCAGCCCGACCACCGGGCCGACACCCACGACGGGCACGCCGACACGGACGACGGCCACGGCGCGCACGCGGCGCAGGAGGCGCACCGCACGGAGCGGGGCACGCCCCGGGGCGCCGCCCACTGAGCTGGCTGCCCACCGACCGGGCCGCCCACCGACCGGGCCGCCCACCGACCTGGCCGTCCATCGATCTGAGCGTGGCGGGAGGCGGCGACGGCGGGACGGAGGTCCTGGGGCGGCCGTGACCAAGGTCCCCGCGACCGGTCCGGACGGCTGGCGAGAGTAGGGGCATGACCGTGCCGAC
>NZ_CAMPHH010000285.1 GCF_946885855.1 uncultured Actinotalea sp.
CGAGATCTACACCGTCTAATTCGTCGGCAAGCGTCAGATGTGTATAAGAGACAGGCGACGGGCGAGCTCGTGCCGGTCGGTCCCGTCGTCGTCGCTCGCGACATCCGCACGAGCGGCACGCCGAGCGACGGCGACGGCGGCGACGCCGGCCGGCCGCGCGGTACGGGGAGGGCGCAGCACGAGGCCCGCGACGGCCACGACGGTGCCGACGGTGCCGGCGGGGTGGACGGGGCCGACGGGGCCGGCGGGGCCGACGGGGCCGACGGTGGCCCCGGTACGCCGCTGGAGACCGAGCTGCAGATGCAGCAGGTCGAGACCGCGACGCCGCCACGGACCCTGCTGGCGGAGCTGGTCGACGACGTCCGCGCCCTGCGCCGCCGCGCCGACGAGGCCGCCCAGGACGTCGACGCACGGGTGGTCGCCCTCGGGACCTCGCCGCGGCCGGGCGTCCCGGTCCTCACGCCGGTGACCCGCTACCGGGCGATGGCGCAGCTCATGGGCGTCACCGCGGCCGAGCAGCTCACGTGCGGCTGCCACGTGCACGTCGGGATCGAGTCCGAGGAGGAGGGCGTCGGGGTCCTGGACCGGATCCGTCCGTGGCTCGCCGTCCTCACGGCGCTGTCGACCAACTCGCCCTACTGGAACGGTGCGGATACCGGGTACGCCGGCTACCGCACGCAGGTCTTCCAGCGCTTCCCGACGACGGGCCCGACCGAGCGGTTCGGCTCGCCCGCCGGCTACCACGGGCTCGTCGCCGACCTCATGGCGACCGGGGCCCTGCTGGACGAGGGGATGGTCTACTTCGACGCCCGCCTGTCCCGCACCTACCCGACCGTCGAGGTGCGGGTCGCGGACGTGTGCCTCGAGCCGGAGGACGCGGTGCTCGTCGCGGCGCTCTCCCGCGGGCTCGTCGAGACGGCGGCCGCGCAGTGGCGCGCGGGCGAGGCGGCCGACGACGTCCCCGCGTCGCTCCTGCGCATGGCGTCGTGGCGGGCGAGCCGGTCGGGGCTGACGTCCGAGCTCGTGCACCCCGTCCGGCGCCGGCCCGCGCCCGCGGCCGAGGTGGTCGCCGCGCTCGTCGACCACGTGCGGCCGGCGCTCGCGGACAGCGGGGACCTCGCGTGGGTCGAGCAGCAGGTCGGGACCGTCCTGCGCCGGGGCACCGGCGCGGACCGGCAGCGGCGGGTCGCGGCGGCGAGCGGTGACGACCTCACCGCCGTCGTCCGCGATGCGGTGGAGGCGACGGTCGGCTGAGGACCGAGTCCGTGCGTTCCGGGTCCGTGCGTCCGGCGCGTGTCGGCCCGTCCTGGTAGGACGGACCCATGACCGACACCTCGACGACTCCGTCCGTGAGCACGCGCCTGCCCGTGAGCCCGCCCCGCGAGCAGGGTGTCGACGCCCGCGGGGTCGAGGCGTTCCTCGACGCGCTCGAGGCGCTGCCGGCGATCGAGCCGCACAGCGTCATGCTGCTGCGTCACGGGCACGTCGTCGCCGAGGGGTGGTGGGCGCCGTTCGCCCGCGACCGGCGCCACCTCCTGTACTCCCTGAGCAAGAGCTTCACGTCGACGGCGCTGGCGTTCGCGGTCGAGGAGGGGCTCGTCTCGCTCGACGACACCGTGCTGTCGCACTTCCCCGAGATCGACGCCGACGTCACCGATGAGCGCAGCCGCCGCATGCTGGTCCGCCACGTCGCGGCCATGGCCAGCGGCCACCGGGACGAGACGCTGGACCGGGCCCTCGCCGAGGACCCGCGCCACCCGGTCCGCGGCTTCCTGCGGCTGCCGCCGGACGCGGAGCCCGGGACCGTGTTCGCCTACAACCAGCCGTGCACGTACGCGGTCGCGAGCATCGTCGCCCGCCGCAGCGGGCAGTCCCTGACCGAGTACCTGCGGCCCCGCCTGCTCGACCCGCTCGGGATCGGGGAGGTCGCCTGGCACCGCGACCACGCCGGCCAGGAGCTCGGGTTCTCCGGCCTGCACGCGACGACCGACGCCGTCGCCCGGCTCGGGCAGCTCTACCTGGACCGGGGGCGGTGGGGTGGCGAGCAGCTGGTCGCCGAGGCGTGGGTCGAGGAGGCCACCCGCGCGCACGTCCCGACGGCCGGGCAGGGGCGCCCCGTCGACTGGTCGCAGGGATACGGGTTCCAGTTCTGGATGTCCCGGCACGGGTACCGCGGCGACGGCGCCTACGGCCAGTTCTGCGTCGTCCTGCCCGAGCACGACGCGGTGCTGGCCATGACCGCGGCGACCGAGGCGATGCAGGAGATCCTCGACGCCGCCTGGGAGCACCTGCTCCCGGCGATGGGTCCGGCCCCCCTCGGCGGGCCGGCGGCGGACGCGTCCGCCCGGGACGCCGACGACGCGCTGGCCGCCCGTCTCGCCGCCCTGGTGCTGCCGGGCGTCGCGGGCGACGTCGAGCCGCCGTCGGCGGAGGACTGGCTGGACCTGCGCACCGAGCGCACGTCCGGCCCCGTCCCCGTCACGCTGACGACGACCCGGGTCGCCGCTGAGGACGTCGCGACCTCGCGCTGGGTGGTCGAGCTCGAGGCCGACGACGGCGCGCTGCGGCTGCGGGCCGACGTCGCCGGCAGGTCGTGGCAGGTCCAGGACGTCGACATCTCCGACGTCGCGGGCGCCGGTGCGGGCGCGCGCGTCCCGGTGGCGACGAGCGGCGGCTGGAAGGGCGACCGGCTGCGGCTGGACCTCGCGTTCGTGGAGACCCCGCACCGGCTCCGGCTCGAGGTCGACGCGACGACCCGGACGGCCGCGACGGCCTGGCTCACCGAACCGCTCGGCGACGTGCGACTGTCCGACCTGCGCGCTCAGGTCCTCGCGTCCCACCGGGTCTGAGGCGCCCCCGGGGTCGGGCGCCGCGGGCGCGGCGCCGCCGCGGCGTCGTCGTCAGGACCCGGACGTCGGGTCCTGCACGACCGCGGTGAACAGCGGTGAGCCCGTCGCCGTGTCGCTCAGGAGCAGCAGGTAGGGCCGGTCGACCACGACGTGCTCCCGCTCGCCCGGCGCGCTGCCGGCGAGGCCGATCCCCGTGGCCGCTGCCGCCTCGGTGCCCTCCTCGTCGACGTCGAGGTAGACCTTCTGCACGACGTCGGAGATCGCGAGGTCGCCCAGGCCGAGCCCGGGGTAGTCGCCGGTGAGCGGCAGGCCCATCCCCTCCAGGACCGGGAGCAGCCGGTGCTCCTGCTCCAGGTGCAGCCGGGGCATCGACAGGCCAACCTCGACGGGCGACGCGGCGGCGACGGCCTCCAGGTCCGACCCGGTCGTGGCGCAGGGATCGGTGCCCTCGGGCGGCAGGACGACGTGCGCGACGAGGGTCCCGTCGACATACGGCAGCTCGACGGACGTCCAGCCCGCCGCGGTCCGGGCCGCGCCGGTGGAGCCGTGCACCATCGGGACCGTCGCGGGGCCCGCGGGCGTGGTGAACGGGGCGTCGGTGGTCTCCGTGAACGGCGTGGCCCAGCGGGCCTGCAGGTGCAGGGTGTTGGTGAGGACCGCGACGGTCGCCGGTGGCAGCGGGGCGTCGTAGAGGCTCTCGATGAGTCCCGCGGTGTCCTCGCGCACGGAGGCGTTGATGCGGTCGGTCGCGCCGTCGGCGTCGGTCGCGAAGTCGAGCGCCTCGACCTGGGCGTCGAAGGCGGTCGCGATGTCGTCGAGGTACCCGCGCGTCGGCGCGACCGCCGGGCTCGTCCACAGGTGGTTGCTCGACCGCAGGCTGTCCGGACCGCCCTCCTCGGGGCGCTCGTCCGTCCGCAGCGCGGCGAGGGCGGTCGTCCGGTCCCGCATCGCGGCGACGACGGCGTCCGACCACGGCGGCAGGTGGAGGAGCTCGCCCAGCGCGGCCGCGGTGGCGCCGTCGGCGGCCGGGTGCAGGAGGCCGAGCGCCTCGGCGGCCGACGTCGCGGAGACGAGGACGTTCTCGCCGGGCCGCCCGGCACACACGGCGGCGACCAGCTCGACGCCGAAGGAACGCTGCGCCGCCGCGACGTCCTGGGCCGTGAGGTCGCTCGCCGCGACGGCGCGCACCTCACCGCGGTGCACGACCGGTTCGGGGGCCGAACCGGCGCAGGCGGCCAGGAGGGGCAGGGCGACACCGGCCAGGAGCGGCAGGGCGACCGAGGCGGCGGGGCCGGGTCGGACGGGCGGACGCCGTCGGGCCGTGAGCCGCCGACACGCTCCGGTCGGCGTGAGGCGGGGCGTGGGTCGCGTGGTCATGGCGGAGCCCCTCGCGGTCGGTGGCCGCATGCTGCGGCGTGCGG
>NZ_CAMPHH010000286.1 GCF_946885855.1 uncultured Actinotalea sp.
TGCCGAGGCGAACCCGGGGACGACCGCGGACCCGGCCGGCCCGCACGAGGCCGCGGGGGTCGGGGGGGCGGGCCAGGGTGGGCGGCTCCTCGGCGTCGTCGGCGCGCAGGTGCGGGGCGGGCGGGACGACTCCGGCTTCTCGTGGCACCTGCACGGTCTCGGCGTGCGCCCCGGCGCCCGGGGACGGGGCCTCGGGGCTGCGCTCACCGCGGCCCTGACGCGGGCGGGGTTCGCGGCCGGCGCGCACTGGGTGTCGCTGGGGATGTACGCGGACAACGACGTCGCCCGGCGCCTCTACCACCGGCTCGGCTACGTGACGCTGGCCGAGTTCTCGTCGTTCGGACCGGCCGGGAGCACCCGCCCGCCGACCTGAGCGGGTCGGACCGGGCCCGGCCGGGCGGGACCCGGCTGGACCCGTGGCAGCCCCCGGCTCAGTGCTCGATGGCGAACCGGCGGTGGACCTTCCGCAGGAAGCCCGGCGCCCACCAGTTGTACCGGCCCAGCAGGGTCATCGTGGACGGGACGAGCAGCATCCGGACCAGCGTCGCGTCCACGAGCACCGCGACCGCCAGCGCGAACCCGACCGCCTTGATGACGAGGAGCTCACCGAAGACGAACCCGGTGAACACCACGATGATGATGAGCGCCGCGGACGTGATGATCCGGCCGGAGCGCTGCAGGCCGACCCGGACCGCCTCGTCATTCGGCCGCCCGGAGTCGTACGCCTCCTTGATCCGGGAGAGCAGGAACACCTCGTAGTCCATGGCCAGACCGAAGCCGAACGCGATGATGAGCGCGACCACGTAGGTCTCGATGCCGCCGGTCGAGGTGAACCGCAGCAGCCCTTCGAGGTTCCCGTCCTGGAACGCCCACACCATGACGCCGAGCGACGCCGCGAGGGACACGGTGTTCGTCAGCAGGGCCTTGACCGGGATGACGACCGACCCGGTCATGAGGAAGAGAAGCACGAAGGTCGCGGTCACGACGATGCCGATCGCCAGCGGGGCGCGGTCGACGAGCGCCTGCGTGAAGTCGATCTGATTGGCGGCCTGACCGGTCACCCAGGTCTCGAAGGGCGCGTCGAGGTCCCGCAGCGCCTGGACGGCGTCGCGCGCGACGGGGCCGCCGCCGTCGTCGGTGTCGGGCCGCACGCCGAGGAGGACGAAGTCGCCGAGCTGTGCGGGCGGGTCCACCGACGCGACCTCGGGGACGTCCGTGAGCTCCTCGGCCCAGGCGGCGACCTCCTCGACGGTGCCCTCGGCCACCACCTGGATCGCCGGCGCCTCCGAGGCCGGGTAGTCCGCCGAGATCGTCTCGACGAAGACGCGCTGCTCGGAGCCGGCCGGCAGGAGCTCGATGTCGGAGTTGCGCAGCTCCATGTGGAAGACCGGTACGGAGAGCAGTCCCAGGACCGCCAGCGAGCCGAGCATGACCAGCACGGGCCGCCGCTGCACCCGGGCGGCCAGCCGGGAGAACGCGCCCTCCTCCGAGGAGACGTCGCCGGTGCGCGCGAGCACCCACCGCAGGCCGGGCACCCGGCTGACCAGACCCGGCTTGACCAGGCGGCGTCCGGTGAGGCTGAGCAGCGCGGGCACGAGTGTCATGGCGGTGGCCACCGCGATGAGGACGACGACGACGCCCGCCGCGCCGAAGCCGCGCAGGATGTCCGGCTGGAAGGCCAGCAGTCCCGCGATGGAGATCGCGACCGTGACGGCGGAGTAGAACACCGTCCGGCCGGCGGTCGTCATGGTCCGCCGCAGGGCCGTCTCGACCACCGGGTCGTGCCGCCGGCGGCGGTGCGGCACGCCGTCGGGGTGGTCGAGCAGGACGTGGAGCTCCTCGCGGTACCGGGAGACGATGAGCAGGCCGTAGTCGATGGACAGGCCGATGCTCAGCAGCGTGACCACGTTGACCACGGAGGCGTCGAGGTCGAGCAGGTAGCTGAGCCCGTAGACCGTCCCGAGGCCGGTGCCGATCGACGCGATCGCGCCCACCATCGGCATCGACGCCGCCAGGAAGCCGCCGAAGACCATGACCATGACGAGCAGGGCCACGGGCAGCGCGATCGCCTCACCCGTCGCGAGGTCCTCCTCGACCTGGTCGGTGATCGCCTCGATGATCAGCGTCGTGCCGCCGACCTGCCCGGTGGCGCCGGGCGCGACGTCGCCGAAGCGCTCGGGAGCAGCGCGCAGCAGCGTGACGACCTCCTCGAGGGCCGCGTCCTCCTCGTCCTCGGTGAGGTCGGCGTCGAGGTCGACCACGACGAGGAAGCCGTCCCCGTCCGCCGCCAGCAGCCCGGCCGCGGCGGGGTTCGCCGGACCCTCCGGCAGCGCGTAGGGGTCGATGACCATCGTCACGCCGTCGACGGCGGCGAGGTCCTCGCGGAGGGCGGCGACCTCCTCCGCCAGGCCCTCCGTGGCAGGCGGCGCCCCCTCGACCGCGAGGCTGAGGCTCTCGCCGGCGGTCGCGTTCTCCCGGATGATCTCGTCCGCGGCGGTGCTCTCGGAGCCGGGGATCGCCGGAGCGCCCGTCGAGAGCCGCTCGAAGAGCGTCTGGCCGCCGATGCCCACGACGGCCAGGGCGAACGAGCCGAGGGTCAGCACCGCCCAGACGGCGATCGCGGTACGCGGGGCGCGGGCGACGAGCCGCCCCAGGGTGTCGAACACGGTCCGATCCTCGCAGGTCGGCGGGCCGCACAGGAGCCGGTGGCGCCGCGCGTCGGTGGCGCTGCGTAGGCTCGCCGCATGGACCTCTTCGACGCCACGACGTCGACGACCGTGGGGCTGCCGGAGGTCGACGCCGGCGCGCCCCTCGCGGTCCGCATGCGCCCGCGGTCGCTCGTCGAGGTCGCCGGGCAGCAGCACCTCCTCACGCCGGGCTCGCCGCTGCGCCGGCTCGTGGAGCCGGCGGACGAGGGATCGCGCCGCGCGGCGCCGTCGTCGGTGGTCCTGTGGGGTCCGCCCGGGACGGGGAAGACGACGCTCGCCTACCTCATCGCCCTGACCTCGGGGCGGCGGTTCGTGGAGCTGTCCGGCGTGACGTCGGGGGTCAAGGACGTGCGGGCGGTGGTCGCGGACGCGCGACGGCGGCTCGCGACCGGCGGTCAGGAGACCGTGCTGTTCATCGACGAGGTGCACCGGTTCTCGACCACGCAGCAGGACGCGCTCCTGCCGAGCGTGGAGAACCGGTGGGTCACGCTCGTCGCGGCGACGACCGAGAACCCCAGCTTCTCCGTCAACTCGCCGCTGCTGTCCCGGTCGCTGCTGCTCACCCTGCAGCCGCTGACGACCGACGACGTCCGCGGCCTCCTGCGCCGGGCGCTCGAGGACCCGCGCGGGCTGGGCGGTGCGGTGACGCTCGCCGAGGACGCCGAGGAGCACCTGCTGCGCCTGGCCGGCGGTGACGCGCGCAAGGCGCTGACGATCCTCGAGGCGGCGGCCGGAGCCGCCCTGGAGGGGTCCGGCGCGGCGGCCGACGGCGGACAGGTCGGGCTGGGGAACGCCGGCCCGGTCGAGGTCGACCAGACCGGGAACGACCTGGTCGGGGGAGACCCCGGTGACGACGGACGGGGCGATGACGGTTCGGGCGAGACGCTCGCCGTCCCCGTGATCGACCTGGCGACGATCGAGCGCGCCGTCGACGTCGCCGCCGTGCGCTACGACCGTGCCGGCGACCAGCACTACGACGTGACCAGCGCGTTCATCAAGTCGCTGCGCGGCTCGGACGTCGACGCCGCCCTGCACTACCTCGCGCGCATGGTCGTGGCGGGGGAGGACCCGCGCTTCATCGCCCGGCGCGTCGTCATCGCGGCCGCCGAGGAGGTGGGCATGGCGGACCCGTCGGCGCTGCAGACTGCGGTGGCCGCGGCGCAGGCCGTCGCGCTCATCGGGATGCCGGAGGCGCGGATCATCCTCGCCGAGGCGGTCGTCCACGTGGCGACCGCGCCCAAGTCCAACGCCTCCTACCGCGCCATCGACGCCGCGATCGCGGACGTGCGCGCAGGCAAGGCCGGCCCCGTGCCGCCCCACCTGCGGGACGCGCACTACTCCGGCGCCCAGAAGATCGGCCACGGCCAGGGCTACCGGTACGCGCACGACGCCCCGCACGCCGTCGTCGGCCAGCAGTACGCCCCCGACGAGCTCGACGGTGTCCGGTACTACGAGCCGAGCGACCGCGGCTACGAGCGCGCCGTCGCCGAGCGCCTCGAGCGCATCCGCGACACCCTCCGCCACCGCTGACCGCTGCACC
>NZ_CAMPHH010000287.1 GCF_946885855.1 uncultured Actinotalea sp.
CTCGGCCGTCGCGCGGGAGAGCGTCGCGGGCACGGCGCCGTCGTCCCCGCCGCCGTCGTCGTCCGCCGCGCCGGGCGCGCCGCGCGGCGGCGAGCCCGCGACCGTGTCCACCGCCTCGCCGAGGCCCGCGTCCGCACCGACGACGACGTCGCGGTCACCGGCCGCGAGGGGCGTCGACCGGGCAGTGCGGTGCACGTGCACGGGCAGGCCCGCGAGCGTCTCCGCGAGGACCTCCTCCGCGGCGACGACCTGGCCGGCGGGGTCCTGGGCGGACCGCGGCGTTGCGAGCTGCATCGCGGCGCCCGTGGGCCCGGCGTCCCGCAGCGCGTCCACGAGCCCGGCCCGCGCGGACAGGGCGACGTACCCGGTCACGGCGACGAGGGTCGCGCTGACGAGGGCGGCGACGAGGCCCACGAGGGCGAGCAGGCCGCGCTGCGCCCGCGCCCGCCGGCGCAGCAGGCGAGTCAGCGTCACCCGCACCCCCTCGCGTCAGGGGAGCCGCGCGCTCCCCGCCGGCGTCGGCGCCGACCGGCCGACCGTAGTGCACGGCCGGTCGGCGGCGGGGGCGACGACTGCGCGCCGCGCAGTGCCCGGGTGGCACAGGTGTGGTGCCGGTGTGGTGCCGGTGTGGTGCCTGCCCCGGTCCGCCGACGTGCGGGCGGGGCCGGGCTCAGGCTCCTGCGGCGAGGGCCCGGCCGGGCCGGCCGCCGCGCACCCACTTCTCGACCGCGGCCGCGGCCGCGCGGCCGGCCCGGTTGCCGCCGATCGTGCTCGCGGAGGGGCCGTACCCGACCAGCTGGACGCGCGGGTCCGCGGCGACGGTGGTCGCGCTCTGGACGTCGCCGGTCGAGGTGAGCAGCGTGATCCCACCCCGGTCGCTCCGCAGGCCGAGGGGCGCGAGGTGACCGAGGGCGGCGCGGAAGCCGGTGGCCCACAGGACGACGTCGACCGGCTCGAAGCCGCCGTCGGCCCAGCGGACGCCGTCGGCCTCGATGCGGGCGAACATCGGCCGGCGCTCGTACGCGCCGAGGCGTGCGGCCTCCGCCTCCTGCGGCCGCAGGCCGATCCCGGTGACGGACACGACCGAGCCCGGCGGCAACCCCCGGCGCACCCGCTCCTGCACCCGCGCGATCGCGGCCCGGCCGTCGACGTCCTCCAGCCGGTCCCGCCACACGGGCTCGCGGCGCGTGACCCAGACGGTCTCGGTGACCGGCCGGATCTCCCCGAGGAGCTGCACTGCGCTGGCGCCGCCGCCGACGACGAGGGTCCGCCGCCCCCGGAAGTGCTCCGCGCCGGGGTAGCCGACCGTGTGCAGCTGCTCCCCGCGGAACGTCTCCTGGCCGGGGTAGCGCGGCACGAAGGGACGGGTCCAGGTGCCGGTCGCGTTGACGACGGTCCGGGTCGTCCAGGACCGGTCGCCGGCGTGGACGACGAGCAGGTCGCCGGCGCGCTCGACCCGGTCCACCCGCACCGGTCGCAGGACGGGCAGCGCGTGGGCGCGCTCGTACTGCCCGAACCAGCGGGGGACGACGACGTTGGCGCGTTCCGGTCCGCGCTCCGGCGCGGGCCCGCCGGGGAGGTCTGCCACGCCGTGCACGTCGTGCATCGTGAGGGAGTCCCAGCGGTTCTGCCAGGCGCCCCCGGGCGCGGTCTCGGCATCGAGGACGACGTGCTCGAGCCCGCGCCGGCGCAGGTGGAACGACGCGGACAGGCCCCCCTGGCCCGCACCGACCACGACGGCGTCGAGCACGCCGTCGTCGGTGCGGGAAGGAACGGCCACGTCGAGGCCAACGGCGCCGGTCGGTGCCGTATGCCCGCCCCTCCTCGGCCCGCTGCGGCCCGTCCGCGACGCTCCGGCCTAGGCTCGGCCCGTGAGCACCGCCGAGCCAGCGACCGTCAGCACGACCGAGGTCGGGGAGGCCGGCGAGCGCGTCGCCTTCCTGCACGGCCTGTTCGGCCAGGGGCGCAACTTCACCCAGATCGCCAAGGCGCTCGAGCCGGAGGCGCGGTCGCTGCTCGTCGACCTCCCCAACCACGGCCGGTCGGCGTGGACCGAGCGGTTCGACTACGCCGAGACGGCCGACCTCGTCGCCGCGCACCTGCGCGCCGGCTTCGCGGCCGACGGTCCGGTGCACGTCGTGGGGCACTCCATGGGCGGGAAGGTCGCGATGCTCCTGGCGCTGCGCCACCAGGACCTCGTGGACCGGCTCGTCGTCTCGGACATCGCGCCTGCGTCGGGCGGCTCGCTGGGGGAGTTCGAGCACCTCCTGGACAGCCTCGCGGCCATCGACCTGTCGAGGGTCCAGCGGCGGGCGGACGCGGACGCGCAGCTGGCCGAGCGGGTCGACGACGAGCGGGTCCGCGGCTTCCTGCTGCAGAACCTCCGCGCGTCCGGCGACGGGTTCCGCTGGCAGGCGAACCTCGAGCTGCTGCGCCGGGACCTGCCGGTGATCGGTGGCTTCCCCGAGGTCGGCGACGCCACCTTCGACCACCCCGTCCTCTGGGTCGCGGGGGAGCGGTCCGGGTACGTGCGGCCCGAGCACGGCCCCGCGATGCGGGCGCTCTTCCCCCGCACGACCCTCGTCACCGTCAAGGGTGCGGGCCACTGGGTGCACTCGGAGCAGCCGGAGGCGTTCGTCTCCGTCCTCCGGGCGTTCCTGGGCATCGACGAGGGCTGACCCCGGGCCGCCACGGCGGGCAGCGTGAGGGCACCGCCGGGCGCCCGCGCCGTCAGCCGGACAGCGCCGCCTCGACGGCGGCCTCGACCGTCCAGGAGCGTCCTGCCTCGAGGTCCCGCTCCCAGGTCCCCGGCCCGACGGCGTCGCGCGCCGGACCGACCGTCTCCTCCACCCACGCGGTGTCGACGGGTGTCATCGGCAGCTCCGCCTGGTCCCGCAGTCGCGCCGCGGCGCCCAGGAGCCGGGCGGCGAGCGCCCCGTCCCCGCGGCGGGCGCGGACGACGGCGGAGAGCGTCAGGACGTCGACGGTGATCTCGGAGTCGTTGAGCGCGACGGCGCTCGCGGCGTGGCGCGTCAGGTGCTCCCACGCCTCGTCCGTCCGGCCCGCCCGCAGCAGCGACCCGGCGAGGTTGACGTGGTCCGCGCCCTGCCCCCAGGCGTCCTGGAGCTCGGTGTCGAGCTCCAGGCAGCGGCGCAGCAGGGTGATGGACTCCTCGTGGCGACCGGCATCCGCGGCGAGGAGCGCGAGGTTCGAGACCGCGTTGACCTCGCAGCCCGGGTCCCCGGCCTCCCGCGCGGCCGCGACCGCCTCCTCGGCCAGGGCGATCGCCGCACCCGCGTCGCCGAGGTCGCGGTGGACGACGGCCAGGCTGTTGAGCTCCCGGGACACGAGGGCCGGGTCGCCGGTCGCCCGCGCGTGCTCCAGGCACCTCGAGAGGATGCCGCGTGCCCGCTCCGCCCGGCCCTGCTGCAGGACGAGGACGCCGAGTCCGTGCAGTGCCGTGAGCACCGCCGGCGACCGGCGGTGACCGGCGGCGTCGACGGCGGCCTGGAGCCACCGCCGACCCTCGGCCGGGTACCCGCACCCGTACCAGAACCAGGCGAGGTGCTGCACGAGCCGCAGGCCGAGGGTCAGCCGGGCCTCGTCGACCTCCCCGTCGTCACGCCGGGCCGGTGCGAGCGTCCAGGCGAGAGCGGCGCGCAGGTCGGGCAGCTCCGCCTCGATCCGGTCCCGGGCGGCCAGGTGCCCGGGACCGCGCAGGCCCGCCGCCGCCCGCTCGGCGACGTCGGCGTGGTGCGCCGCATGCCGTTGCTGCGTCGCCTCGAGGTCCCCGGAGGCGGCCAGGCGCTCGCGCGCGTAGCGCCGGACCGTCTGCAGCATCCGCAGGCGCGGCTCGCCGTCGGGCCCGTCGTCGACGGCCAGGAGGCTCACGTCCACCAGCCGGCCGACGACGTCCAGCGGGTCGCCTCCGTCCCCGACGACGGCGGCCACGGCGCCGAGGTCGATCACGCCCTCGCAGACCCCGAGCCGGCGGAACGCCCGGGCCAGGTCCGGCTCCAGCAGGTCGTGGCTCCAGTCGAGCGCGGCCCGGAGCGTCCGCTGCCGGCCGGGGGCGTCCACCGCGCCGCCGGGGCCGGGCGGGTCGAGGCTGCGGTCGAGCTGCGCGCGCAGCGCGGCGGGCCCCCCCCCGCGGGGCCCCCCCCCCGGGTGGGCTGATAAACCAAAACCAGCCCCCCCCCCCAAAAAAACAACCCGTTTTCGTGA
>NZ_CAMPHH010000288.1 GCF_946885855.1 uncultured Actinotalea sp.
GCACGCCTCCCAGCCGAGGTCCGGGTCCTCCACCGCGAGCCGGTGGTCGAGCGCGGGGGCGTCGTCGTCGGCACGGTGCGGACGACCGCCCCGGACGACGGCCATGTCCTCGTCGCGGAGCCGGCCGCGGTGGACGCGGACGCGGCGGACCTGCTCCTGCGCGCCGTCGTCGGCCGCTTCCCCGGTGTGACGCCGCGCGTCGTGCACCGGCCGCTGACCACGACCGGCCGGGTGTGGGAGGGCCGGCTCGGCCCGCCCGGCGACACGGCGGAGCAGTACTACGTGCGGATCGAGCGGCCCGAGGCGCTGCTCGACGCCCTGCGGCCGGTGCTCTCCGCGCGACTGCGCGCCGCAGGGCTCGACCGGTCCGAGGTGGTGGTCTCGACCTTCGGCCGGCACTACCGCATGGCGGTCGCCGACGACGGCGCGCTGGGCCCGGTCGTCGTCGGTGGCCCGATGCAGGACCCCGGTGGGCACGGCGCAGCGGGGGTCGCGCCCACGCACCTGGGGGACCTGCTGCTCGGGCCGCTCGGCATGCACGGCCTCGCGCGCCGCCGACCCGACGTCTACCCCGGCCTCGACGCCGAGCTGTACGAGGCGCTCTTCCCGCCGCAGACGGCGGACCTGCTGACCTACTACCTCCCCTGGTGACCCCCTCCCTCCGACCGGGTACCGCACACCGGACCCCCGACCGGCAGGGGGTGGGGCGCCGGGGTTCAGTAGACGAAGATCGGGAAGAGGCGGGGGTTGTGGGCGTGGACGATCGCCATGAACACGATCGCGTCGAAGAGCAGGTGGACGATGAGCACGAGGGTCAGTGACCGCGTCCGCGTGAAGATCAGGCCTTGGAGCAGCGCGAAGGGGATCGTCAGCAGCGGGCCCCACTCCCGGTAGCCGAGCTCCCACAGGAACGAGACGAAGATCGCCGCCTGGAGCAGGTTCGCCTGCCACGGGCGGAAGTGCCGCAGCAGGAGCGCGAAGCACAGGCAGATGAAGAACAGCTCGTCCCACGTCCCGACGGCGTTGACGCCGACGAAGAACCGGCCCAGCTCGCTGGGCGTCGTGATGTCCGGCCAGTTCTGGTACGCGCCGGAGCTGATGAAGTAGAACGGCAGGATCGCCCAGCCCAGCAGCGGCACCGCGACGATGTAGGCCTTCTCGCTGCGTGGCCACTTCTTGCCCGTGCGCCACGGGTAGCGGATCGCGCGGCGCCGGTACACGAACCGGTCCACGAGGAACGGCACCAGGACGGCGAGCGTCAGGGCCGTACCGATCGCGAAGAACCGGGGCCAGGAGACGTCCGCCTCCATCGACGTGGTGCTGACGATCGCGATGCCGAGCCCGATGAGCAGCAGGTCCTTCGCCAGCGGCCGGTCGACGAGCCACGCGGCGATCAGGCTCAGCACGAGGACGACGTACCCGAGCGGCCGGACGTGGACGCCGAAGAGCAGGACCGCCGACGCGGAGACCCCCGCCGCGGGCAGGAGCTTCCACGACAGCGCGGGCGGGGCGGCCGTCGTCGGGTCCTCGGTGGCGGTCGCGGCGGGCACCGCCCCAGGATGCCGTGCCGCACGAAGATCGGCGAGGGCGACTGGGGCGCGTGGTCGCCCGCGGGGTCGATCCGTGCCGCATGCCGGTGCCGGGGCTCCCCACGACGGCGGCGCGGAGGCGGCGGCGCAGGGCGACGGGTCGCCCCGGACGCAGCGGAGCCCCGCGCCGGACACGAGGTCCGGTCACGGGGCTCCGCCGACGACGGCGCGCCGTCACCTCGGGTGCGCCGTCACCGCTGCACGCTCAGCGGATCTTCGGTCCGCCCTTCCCGAAGGGTCCGCCGGGACCGAAGGGGCCACCGGGCCCCGACGGGCCCTCGGGCCCCCACGGTCCGCCGGGGCCGAACGGCCCGCCCTTGCCGGGTCCGCCCTTGCCGGGCCCCCCGGGTCCGTACTTGCCGCCCTTGCCCCACGGGGGTCCGGACGGCTCCGGCTCCTCCGAGCCGCCGTCGACGACGCCGAGGGTCACCCGGTCCAGGAGCACCTCGTCACCGGTGGCGACCGAGTCGCCGAGGTCCAGGCCGTAGCCGTGGACCGCTGACAGGGTCAGCCCGTTGTCCGGCGCGCCGGCCGGCTGGTCCGCCGACCGCTCGAAGTCGGCGAACGGGATGCTGATCTGCTGCCAGCCCGCCTCGTCGTCGACGAACGTCGCCTCGAACCGCTCCGCCGTGTCCGGCGCCTGCTCGACCTTGATGTAGTCGATGAGGTAGGACGCGGGGAACTCGAGGTCGTCGGCGATGGTGCCGCCGAAGTTGCCGCCGATCGCCAGGTTGGCGATGAGGAAGAACGGGTGCTCGAAGACCCACTCGCCGCCGTCGGGCAGGCTCGCCGGCGTCACCTGGTGGAACTGCTCGCCGTCCATGAACCAGGTGATCTTGTAGGGCTCCCACTCGACCGTGAAGGTGTGGAAGTCGTCCGCGAAGGACGTGCCCTCGGGCAGGTAGACCCGGCCGTCGATCGACTGGCCGCCGGAGTAGCCGGGGCCGTGGATCGTGCCGAACGCCTCGTTCGGCATGCCGTTGTCACCCTCGACGTGCTCCATGATGTCGATCTCGCCGGTCTGCGGCCAGCCGACGTCGAGGAAGTCGTTGCCCAGCGTCCAGAACGCCGGCCACAGGCCCTCGCCGCCGGGGACCTTGACCCGTGCCTCGATCCGGCCGTGCAGGAACTCCTGCTTGTCCATCGTCGAGATGCGGGCCGAGGTGTAGCCGCAGGGGACGTTGCTCGAGGAGCACCACAGCGACTCGTCGGTGTTCTCGCGCAGCTGGATCTCGAGGTTCCCGTTGCCGTCCTGCGACACGTTCTCGCTGCCCGGCGTGTAGAACTGCGACTCCTGGTTGCCCCAGCCCCAGCCGCCGGTCTCGTTCGACCACGACGTCGGGTCCACCGGCGTACCGGCGGCGGCGTCGAAGTCGTCGAAGTAGACGAGCTCGGTCCAGCTCTCGGGGCCGAGGTCCGGGGCGTCGTCGTCGCGCAGCGTGATGGTGACCGGCTCGCCGCTGCCCGTGCCGCGGTACCAGAAGGTCAGGCCGTCCTGGCCGGACCAGTCCTGCGGCTGGGCGAAGTCGCGGCGCACGGTCGCGCCCGGCTCCTCGACGGCGATGCGCGCGACGCCCTCGTCCGCCGCCTGGCCCGGGTAGGCCAGCGCGTCGTCGGCGGTCACGCGGATGGTCTCGAGCACCGAGTCCTCGGCGCGCCACAGGCCCGCCGCATCCTCGAAGTCCTCGACCAGCGTCGGGTCGCGGGCGTCGTCGTCCTCGATGGTGATGCTCGCGAAGCGGGCGAACGGGCTGAGCTCGCCCGGAGAGGTCACGCCGGAGAGCGCCACCTGCACCGTCTTGTCGAGCTCGGCCTTGTCGTCGTCCGGGAGCTCGACCGTGAAGGTCTTCTCGGTCTCGCCCGGGGCGAACTCGAGCGTGCCGGTGGTGGCGACGTAGTCGCGGCCGGCCACGGCCGGGACGTCCTCGGTCCGCGTCCGGTCGGTGCTGTCGAGCGTGGCGTAGTCGACCGTGACGACCTCGTCCGCCGCGCGGCCGAGGGTGACGGTGACCGTCTGGGCCACGCCCTCCGCGGCCTGGTAGACGCCGCGGTCGAACCCGACGAGCAGCGGCACGTCGGCCAGGCTCGCGCCCCAGCGGGCGAAGCGGTCCACCAGGTACTCGGTCGGGCCGTCCGTCTGGGCGACGCCGATGGCGTACCCGTGGACCTCGTCGAGCGTGAAGCCGTCGTTCGGGGCGCCGTTGCCGATGTCCTTGCGGGCGAAGTCGGCCCACTCCAGCTCGACGAAGCGCCACCCGGCGACGTCGTCGGTGAAGGAGGCGCTGTACCGCTCGGCGTCGTCGGTGGTCGAGCCCGGGTTCCGGTTCTCGATGATGTCGACGTAGAGGGTGTCACCGGTGTTCTGGCCGTACAGCCAGAAGTTGACGCCCTGGGAGGCGCTCCAGTCCTGCGGGGTCCAGACGCCGCCGTCGGCGAACGCGTGGGACACGCCCGCGAACGTGCCCTGCGGCACGTCGAGCGTCAGGCCGAGGGCGCTGTTGGCGTCCTCTGCGCCGGGCCGCGCGGCCGTGCGGTCGTCCGACACGACGTCGGCGGCGACGGTCGCCCCGCCCCCGGCGTAGGTCTGGAAGCCCAGCCC
>NZ_CAMPHH010000289.1 GCF_946885855.1 uncultured Actinotalea sp.
CGTGGTCAAGGCGCAGGTCAAGACCGGCGGCCGCGGCAAGGCGGGCGGCGTCAAGCTCGCCCACTCGCCGCAGGAGGCGCAGGACCGTGCCCGCGAGATCCTCGGGATGGACATCAAGGGTCACACGGTCCACCGCGTCATGATCGCGGCCGGTGCGAAGATCGCCGAGGAGTACTACTTCTCCGTCCTGCTCGACCGGGCCGAGCGCCGGTACCTCGCCATGGCGAGCGTCGAGGGCGGCATGGAGATCGAGCAGCTCGCGGTCGAGCGGCCCGAGGCCCTCGCCCGCGTCGCCGTCGACCCGCTGGTCGGCATCGACCAGGCCAAGGCGGAGGAGATCGTCGCGGCGGCCGGGTTCGCCGACGACGTCCGTGACCAGGTCGTCGAGACGATCCAGAAGCTCTGGACCGTCTACGCGGAGGAGGACGCGACCCTCGTCGAGGTCAACCCGCTGGTCAAGACGGAGGACGGGCGCATCGTCGCCCTCGACGGCAAGGTGACGCTGGACGGCAACGCGGACTTCCGCCACCCGGACCACGCCGAGCTGGAGGACGCCGCGTCGGCGGACCCGCTCGAGGCGAAGGCCAAGGAGCACGACCTCAACTACGTCAAGCTCGACGGCTCGGTCGGCATCATCGGCAACGGCGCGGGCCTGGTCATGAGCACCCTGGACGTCGTCGCCTACGCCGGCGAGGCCCACGGCGGCGTCGCCCCCGCGAACTTCCTCGACATCGGCGGCGGCGCCTCGGCCGAGGTCATGGCCGCCGGGCTCGACGTCATCCTCGGCGACCCGCAGGTCAAGAGCGTCTTCGTCAACGTCTTCGGCGGGATCACCGCCTGCGACGCCGTCGCGAACGGCATCGTCAAGGCGCTGGAGATCCTGGGTGACCACGCGACCAAGCCGCTCGTGGTCCGTCTCGACGGCAACAACGTCGCCGAGGGCCGCGCGATCCTGCGCGCCGCGAACCACCCGCTGGTGACGCTCGCCGACACCATGGACGGCGGCGCGGACAAGGCCGCCGAGCTGGCGCACGCCGCCGCCTCCGCCTGAGACCACGAGCAGAGAAGAGAGAACAGACAGATGGCGATCTTCCTGACCGAGGCCTCCAAGGTCATCGTCCAGGGCATGACCGGCTCCGAGGGCATGAAGCACACGACGCGCATGCTCGCCTCGGGCACGACCGTCGTCGGCGGCGTGAACCCGCGCAAGGCCGGCACGTCCGTGTCCTTCCCGCAGGGCGAGGGCACCGTGGACATCCCCGTCTTCGGCTCCGTCGCCGAGGCGATGGAGGCCACCGGCGCGGACGTGTCCGTGATCTTCGTGCCGCCGGCCTTCACCAAGGCCGCCGTGCTCGAGGCCGTCGACGCCGGCATGCCGCTCACCGTGATCATCACCGAGGGCGTCCCCGTCGCGGACACCGCGGAGTTCTTCACCGCCGCGCAGGCCAAGGGCGTCCGGCTCATCGGCCCGAACTGCCCGGGCATCATCAGCCCCGGGAAGTCCAACGTCGGCATCATCCCGGCGGACATCACCGGCGCCGGCAAGATCGGGCTGGTCTCCAAGTCCGGCACGCTGACCTACCAGATGATGTACGAGCTGCGGGACTTCGGGTTCTCCACGGCCATCGGCATCGGCGGTGACCCGATCATCGGCACCACGCACATCGACGCGCTCGCCGCGTTCGAGGCGGACCCGGAGACCGAGGCCATCGTCATGATCGGTGAGATCGGCGGCGACGCCGAGGAGCGGGCCGCGGAGTTCATCAAGGCCAACGTCACCAAGCCGGTCGTCGGCTACGTCGCCGGGTTCACCGCGCCCGAGGGCAAGACGATGGGCCACGCCGGCGCGATCGTGTCCGGCTCGTCCGGCACCGCGCAGGCCAAGAAGGAGGCCCTCGAGGCCGCCGGGGTCAAGGTCGGCAAGACGCCGTCGGAGACCGCGGAGCTCATGCGGCAGCTCCTCTCCTGAGCCGCCCGGCCGCCAGGCCGGACCGTACGCCACGACGGCGCCGTCCCACCCGGGGCGGCGCCGTCGTCGTCCCCGCCCGGTCGAAGCACGGGTGAGGCGCGCGGGACCTGAGAGGCCGGCCGGACGGGCGGGACGATCGGCCTGTCCGGGAGCGCCCGTCCGTGATCCGATGGGAGGAGCCGACCAGAGGAGCACGCCGCATGGACGAGAGCACGCGCACCGGTGACGGGGCGCCTGCCCGACCCGAGCCGTCCGGCCCAGCTCCCGCGGGGCCGCGTGCCCCGGACGGCGAGGCGTCCACGCCCTGGCACGCCCTGGCCGCCGACGACGTCCTCGCCCGCCTGGGAGCGGACCCGGACCGGGGCCTCGACGAGGACGAGGCCGCCGCACGCCTGCGCGACGTCGGGCCGAACCGGTTGCCCGAGAAGCGCGAGCGGGGACCGGTCCGTCGCTTCCTCGCCCAGGTCGACAACCCCCTCATCCTCGTCCTGCTCGCCGCGGGCGTCGTCACCTTCCTCCTGCGCGACTACGTCGACTCCGCCGTCATCGTCGGCGTCGTCCTCATCAACGCCGTCATCGGCTTCGTGCAGGAGGGCAAGGCCGAGGGCGCGCTCGCGGCGGTCCGCGCGATGCTGGCGACGACGGCGACCGTCGAACGCGACGGTCGGCGCCGGACGATCGACGCCGGGGACCTCGTCCCGGGCGACGTCGTGCTCCTGGAGTCCGGCGACCGCGTGCCCGCAGACCTCCGCCTGGTCGCCGTGCGCGACCTGCGGGTCGAGGAGTCGGCGCTGACCGGCGAGTCCGTGCCCGTCGGCAAGGACACCGCCCCGGTCGCCCCCGACGCGGGGATCGGGGACCGGACGAACAGCGTCTTCTCCGGCACGCTCGTCGTCGCCGGGCGGGGGCGCGGCGTCGTCGTCGCCACCGGGTCGCGCACCGAGGTCGGGCGCATCGGGGCGCTGGTGGGGGAGGCGCCCACGCTCGACACCCCGCTGACGCGCCGGCTCGCCGTCGTCGCGACGCAGATCACCGGGCTCGTGCTCGCGGTCGCCGTCGGCGCGTTCGCCCTCGCCTGGCTCGGCCGCGGGATGCCCGCCGGCGAGGCGTTCCTCGTCGTCGTCGGGATGGCCGTCGCCGCGATCCCGGAGGGCCTGCCGGCGGTCGTCACGATCATCCTCGCGATCGGCACGCGCGCCATGGCCGCGAACCGCGCGATCGTGCGCCGCCTGCCCGCCGTGGAGGCCCTGGGCTCCGTGAGCGTCATCTGCACGGACAAGACCGGCACCCTGACCCGCAACGAGATGACCGCCGTGCGGGTCCTCCTGCCGGACGAGGAGGTCCTCATTACCGGCACCGGCTACGGCGCCGAGGGAGACCTCACGCGGCCCGACGGCACCCCCGTTGACCCGGGCACGCTCGCCCGCCTGCGCGACGTCGTCGTCACCGGGGCCCTGTGCAACGACGCCCGCGTCGACCGCGACGGTGACGACTGGCGTGTCGTCGGCGACCCGACCGAGGCGGCCCTCATCACCCTGGCGCTCAAGGCCGGGGAGGACCCGGCCGAGCTCGCGCGCGAGCTGCCGCGCACCGACGTCGTGCCGTTCGAGTCCGACCACCGCTTCATGGCGACCCTCCACCACGACGACGACGGCCGGGCCTGGGTCCTGTGCAAGGGCGCGCCCGAGGCGGTGCTCGCGCTCGGGGCCGCCGACGACGGCGACTGGCCCCAGCGGGTGCACGCGGCGGCGGCCGAGGGCGAGCGGGTCCTCGCCGTCGCCCGGGCCGAGGTGCCCGCGGACCGCCGGACGATCACGCTGGCGGACCTGCCGGACCTCGAGGTCGTCGGCATGGTCGGGATCATGGACCCGCCGCGCGACGAGGCCGCCGACGCGGTCGCCGACTGCCGGCGGGCCGGCGTGCGGGTCGTCATGGTCACCGGGGACCACGGCGTCACGGCAGCCGCGATCGGCCGGCGGCTCGGCCTCGACGCGGAGGAGGCCCTGACCGGCGCCCGCATCGAGGCGATGGACGACGAGGAGCTGCGGCGGGTCGCGGTCGACCACGACGTCGTCGCGCGGGCGAGCCCGGAGCACAAGATCCGCCTCGTCGCGGCGCTGCAGTCGCACGGTGCGTACGTCGCGATGACCGGCGACGGCGTCAACGACGCCCCCGCGCTCAAGGCCGCCGACGTCG
>NZ_CAMPHH010000290.1 GCF_946885855.1 uncultured Actinotalea sp.
GCCGTCCTGGGCGGGCGGCGGCAGCTGAGGGGCGGCGGGCACGGCGCCACCCGCGCACACCGGGCCCGGCCGTACCGGGTGGGCCGTGACCGCGCCGGAAGTCCTCGGGGTGCCGGCGGCCCTGTTCGCCGGGTCCTTACCCGCCGTGCCGGCGGTCCCGTCCGTCAGTCCCGTTCCGGTCGTGCCGGCGGTCCCGTCCGTCAATCCCGTTCCGGTCGTGCCGGCGGTCCCGTTCGTCGTGCCCTTGCCCGTCGTGCCCCGGTCGCGCCGGCGCGAACGCCGACCTACCGTCGACGGTGCGTGCCGTCCGCGGAGTCCGCGTCCGGGGGGACCCGGGCGGGGCCGTCCGCGCCGGGAACCGGCTCCGGACGGCACACGTTGCCGAGACGTCCGGCGCACGCAGGACGGCCGTCGCCCCCGACGCGAGGAGAACCCATGAGCTTCATCCGCACCGCCATCCGTAGCGGGCTGGCCCTCAAGGCCGCGCGCCTCGTCCAGCGGGAGATGAGCAAGCCGGAGAACCAGCGGAAGGCCAAGGAGCTCCTCGGCAAGGTGGCGCAGCGCCGCCGTTCCGCCGTGACGGACCCACGGCGCGCCCCGCGCCGCTGACCTGAGGCCACCGCTCCACCCACCCCACCTGTGTCCCCGCATGCCGCGGGAGTTCAGGGGATCCTGCGCCAGACTCCCCGCTGAGTGCGCGGAGTGCGGCGCTGACGTGGCGTCGCCTCGTCGTGGCGACGCCTCGCCACACCCCTCGCGTGGCGGGAGCCGCTGACCTCCGCGACGATCTCGACCATGGACCTGCCTGTCGAGCCCTGGCGGCTGCACGACCCCGCCGTCGACCCGGACCACCTCGACGCGACCGCCGCGCTCTTCACGGTGGCGAACGGCTGGGTCGGCGTCCGGGGCGCGCTCGACGAGCTCGTGCCGACGGTGCACGCCGGCACCCTCCTCGCCCCGGTCTTCGAGGAGGTGCCGCTGGAGTACGGCGAGCGGTCCTACGGTTTCCCCGGCCGCCAGGAGCAGGTCCTCGCCGTCCCCGACGGCTGGGCCGTCCGGGTCGAGGTCGACGGCGCGCCCCTCGACGTCACCACGGGCGCCGAGGAGCACACCCGGACCCTCGACCTGCGCACCGCCGTCCTCGACCGGAAGGTGCGGTGGAGCGCGCCCGGTGGCGCGACCGTCGCGGTGTCCACGAGCCGGTTCGCGTCGCTCGTGCGCCGCGAGCTCGTCGTCGTCCGCTGCACCGTGCGGGCGGAGGACGCGGCGCACGTCGCGCTCCGCCTGTTCCCCTGCTGCGACCGCTCGCCGCTGCGCGCCCACACCGGTGATGACCCGCTGGTGCGGCCCGCCGTCGTGCCGGACGACGGCTCGGGGTCGCGGACCGTCACGGCCTGCGCGCACACCGCCGGGCACGCCGGCGACCACCGGCGCGGCCGGGCGTGGACCGTGCAGCACGTGCCCAGCAGCGCCGTGCAGCTCGCGGTGGCCGCGGACGTCGTCGTCGCCGGCCCGGCCACGCTCTCGACGGGCGACCACGCCACGACCGTCAGCGGCCACCTGCGGGCGGGCGAGGAGGTCACGCTCGACCTGCTCGTCGCCTTCACCGCCGCCCGCCGGCCGCCCGAGGAGCCGTCCGACGACGGCGCCGCGCTGCTCGGGCAGGCGCAGCGCGTCCTGGACGACGCGCGGGAGGCGGGGGCCGAGGCCCTGCGGGACGAGCACGCCGCCGCGCTGGACGACGTGCTCGGGTGGGCGGACGTCGAGGTCGACGGCGACGAGCGGCTGCAGCAGGCCGTGCGGTTCGCCGTCCTGCACGTGCTCGGCGCGTCCGCGCTCGCCGAGGGCACCGGGATCCGCGCCAAGGGGCTGACCGGTCTCGGTTACCACGGCCACACGTTCTGGGACGCGGACACCTACGTCCTGCCCGTGCTCGAGCACCTGCTCCCGCAGGCCGCCCGCGCGCACCTCGCGTGGCGCCACGGGACGCTGCCGTGGGCGCGGGAGCACGCCCGGGTGCTCGGCCGGGCGGGGGCGGCCTTCGCCTGGCGCACCGTCGCCGGCCCGGAGAGCTCCGGCTACTGGCCGGCGAGCATCGCGGCACGCCACGTCGACGCGGACGTCGCCGACGCCGCGTGCCGCTACGCCGCGGTGACCGGGGACGTCGGGTTCGAGCGCGACGCCGTCGTCGAGCTGGTGGTCGAGACCGCGCGCAGCTGGGCCTCGCTGGGGCATCACACCGACGACGGCGCGTTCCACGTGCACGGCGTCACCGGGCCCGACGAGTACACGGCGGTCGTGGACGACAACACGTTCACCAACCGGATGGCTGCCCGGAACCTCCGCGCGGCGGACGAGCTGACGCGCCGGTACCCCGAGGTGGCCGAGCGGCTCGGGGTGACGGCGGCCGAGCGCGCCGCATGGCGCCGGGCCGTGGCGGCCATGACGGTGCTGGTCGACCCGGTCACCGGCGTCACCGAGCAGTCCGCCGGCTTCCTCGCTCGCCGCCCGTGGGACTTCGCCGGGACGCCCGCGCACCGGTACCCGCTGGAGAGCCACCACACCTACGCGGAGATCTACCGCCGCCAGGTCGTCAAGCAGGCCGACGTGGTCGCGGCGCACTGGCTCGCCGGGGAGGACGTCCCGGTCGACCAGCAGCGGCGGGACCTCGCGCACTACGAGGGCATCACGGTGCGGGACTCGTCGCTGTCGTCACCCGCGCACGCCGTCGTCGCGGCGCGCGTGGGCTGGTCGGCGCTGGCGCACGACCACCTGCGGGAGGCGGCGCTGCTGGACCTGCACGACCTGGAGGGCGACGTCAGCGACGGCCTGCACGTCGCCGCGCTCGCGGGCGTGTGGGACGGGCTCGTCATGGGCTTCGGCGGGCTGCGCACCGCGCGGGTCGGCGACGCGACCCTCCGGCCGGACCGGCCCGCGCGCCTCGAGAGCGCGCACGACGACGCCCTGCACGTGGCACCCCGGCTGCCCCCGGGGCTCGTCGGCCTGCGCTTCGGCGTGCGCCACCGTGGTGTCCGGCTCCGGGTCGAGCTCGAGCCGGAGAAGGCGACCTACCGCCTCCTCGACCCCGTGCCCGACGGGCCGCCGCTCGTCCTGGTCCACCACGGCGAGGCGGTGGCCCTCACCGCGGAGGAGCCGGCGGTCGTGCGCAACATCCCGCCGGTGCCCGACCCCGGCCCGGAGCCCGCGCCGCCACCGGGTCGCGACCTGCGCCGTCGAGCGCCGCGCACGGCCTGAGGGGTCAGCGCACGGGGAGGCACGCGGGCCGGAAGCCCGGGTCCGCGGGGCCGTCCGCCTCCAGCGCGTGCGCGACGAGCTGGTGCACGACGGGGTCGTTGGGCGTCTGGTCGTGCTCGAAGACGTCCGCCGGGCACAGCTCCTGGAGGGTGATGTTGGTGACCTGCCGCTCGGGCCCGTCCAGGAACTGGCTCGTGTACGGCGTGACGACCTCGTCGTACACCGTCGAGATGACGGTGTACGACGGCCCCGGGACGGTGTCCCCGCGGGCGTTGAGCTCCTGCATGAAGGCCGAGCCGGCCACCTGGTCGCTGCACGCCGGGCAGAGCGGGTTCGCGTCGCCGACGACGGTGCCGAAGGTCCCGTCGGGCAGGGCGACGAGCACGCCCTGCGTGCCGTGGCTCGACGGTGCGATGCCCACGAGGTCATCGACCTTGCGCGCCCCGCCGAGGTGGTGCATCCACCAGCGCGGCATCATCCCGCCCTGGCTGTGGCCGACGACGTCGACCTGACGGGCCCCGGTCGCGCCGAGCACGGCGTCCACGAACGCGGCGAGCTCCTGCGCCGACTCGCGGACGGGACCCGTCGCGTTGCTGCCGTAGTTGAGCGCGAAGACGCAGTGGCCGCGGGCGGTCAGGTACGGCGTGAGCGTGGACCAGTTCTTGAGCATGTCCTCGAACGTGCCGTGCACCAGCACCACCGGCTCGGGGTGCTCGCCTCCGGGCGTGCACGACCAGTCGTTCGCGCCGGGCGGTGAGACGTCGAGCAGCGGCAGCTCCACCTGGTCCAGGACGGCGGGCGCGGGGGTCGCACCGGTCACGCCGGCGGCGGGCGAGGCCACGAGGATCGAGCCGCCCAGGAGCGCGGCCGACGCGGCGGCGAGCACTCCCTGGCGGGCACGGGA
>NZ_CAMPHH010000291.1 GCF_946885855.1 uncultured Actinotalea sp.
CCCCCCCCCCCCCCCCCCCCCTTTTTCACCCACAAGACGGAATACGAGATCGCTCTGTGTCTCGTGGGCTGGGTTTTGTTTATAAGAGACAGCTCGTTGGCCGACGACGTCCCGTCGGCCATCGAGACCGTGCGGCGGCTGCGGCCGCCGGTGGTCGTCCTCGACGTGCACCTGCCGGGCGGGAACGGCGGGGGCGGGGCCGAGGTCATCCAGGCGTGCACCGACCTGCTCGGCGAGGTGCGGTTCCTGGCGCTGTCCGTCTCGGACGCGGCCGAGGACGTCGTCGCCGTCATCCGGGCGGGCGCCCGCGGGTACGTGACCAAGGCGATCTCCGGGGCGGACCTGTCCGACGCGGCGCGCCGGGTGGCCGGTGGGGACGCGGTGTTCTCGCCGCGGCTCGCGGGCTTCGTGCTGGACGCGTTCGGCGCCGCCGCGGGGGACATCGCCACCGGCGACGACGAGCTGGACCGCCTGTCCGCCCGCGAGCGGGAGGTCATGCGGCTCATCGCGCGCGGGTACTCCTACCGCGAGGTCGCCTCCGAGCTGTTCATCTCCATCAAGACGGTCGAGACCCACGTGTCCGCGGTGCTGCGCAAGCTCCAGCTGTCCTCGCGGCACGAGCTGACGCGGTGGGCGGCCCAGCGCCGCCTGCTCTGACGGGCGGACCCGCCGGGATCGTGGCGGTGTCGCCGCGACAGGCGCGGGGAGGCCGCCACGGTCGTCGTCGAGGGGCGCGCGTCAGCCGGCCGTCGCGGAGCTCGGTGCGGTGCCGCGGAGGATCGACGCCATCCGCTTGCCCCTCGCGAGCTCGTCGACGAGCTTGTCCATCCACCGGATCTGCTGCATGAGCGGGTCCTCGATCTCCTCGACCCGCACCCCGCAGACGACGCCGCGGATCTCCGCCGTGTGCGGGTTCATCGCGGGCGCCTGCGCGAAGAAGGTCCGCAGGTCGGTCTGCTCGGCGATCACCCGCTCCAGCCCGGCGTCGTCGTAGCCGGTGAGCCAGGTGAGGACCTCGTCGAGCTCCGCGCGCGTGCGTCCCTTGCGTTCGACCTTGGTGACGTAGAGCGGGTAGATGCTCGCGAAGCTCATCCCGAAGATCCGGTGCCCGGCCACGATGCCCTCCTCCCGAGGCCGCGTGCGCGGCTCCCGGATCCCGAGGTTACGCCCGGCGGATCGTGGCGGGTTCCCCGCGTCCCGCGCGGCGAAACCGCCACGGTCGTGGTCCGGCGTCCGGCGTCGGGGCCCGGGCGGTCGGTCCTGTCAGGGGGCGCGCCTACCCTGGACCTCGACATGGACACGCTCTTCTCCGACCTGCCGCTGGCGGGCGCCACCCGGACCGCCGAGGGCCGCCTCCCCCGTGCGGTCCCGCCGCGCCCGACGACCGACGACGACGCCGCGGCCCGCCCCGGCGACGGCACGGCCGAGGCACCCGCCGGCACCGCCCAGGCGCGCGACACCGCGCGTGCGGACGCGCTGCTCGAGGGGCTCAACACCGAGCAGCGCGAGGCGGTCCTGCACGCCGGGTCGCCGCTGCTCATCGTCGCGGGCGCCGGCTCGGGCAAGACGCGGGTCCTGACCCACCGGGTCGCGCACAAGCTCGCGACCCACCAGGCGCGGCCGTCGGAGATCCTCGCGATCACCTTCACCAACAAGGCCGCGGCGGAGATGCGCGAGCGCGTCGAGAACCTCGTCGGGCCGGCCGCCCGCTCGATGTGGGTCTCGACGTTCCACTCCGCCTGCGTGCGGATCCTGCGCCGGGAGCACGCGGCGCTGGGGATGCGCTCGTCGTTCTCCATCTACGACGCGGCGGACTCCCAGCGGCTGCTCACGCTCGTGGCGCGCGAGCTCGACCTGGACATCAAGAAGTACCCGGCGCGTGCGCTGGCCTCGAAGATCTCCAAGCTCAAGGACGAGCTGGTCGACCCGGACGCCTACGCCCAGACCTCGGGGGCGTCCTCGGGGGCGGCGGACGAGTTCGACGCGGTCCTGTCCTCGGTCTACACGCGCTACCAGCAGCGGCTCCGCGCCGCGCACGCGTTCGACTTCGACGACCTGATCATGACGACGGTGCACCTGCTCCAGGCGTTCCCCGAGGTCGCCGAGCACTACCGGCGGCGGTTCCGGCAGATCCTCGTCGACGAGTACCAGGACACCAACCACGCGCAGTATGTGCTGGTGCGGGAGCTCGCGGCCGCGGGGGAGCAGGGTGTCCCGGCGGAGCTGACGGTCGTCGGCGACGCGGACCAGTCCATCTACGCCTTCCGCGGCGCGACGATCCGCAACATCCTCGAGTTCGAGGCCGACTACCCGGACGCCCGCACGATCCTGCTGGAGCAGAACTACCGCTCGACGCAGACGATCCTCTCGGCGGCCAACGCCGTCATCTCCCGCAACCCCGGGCGCAAGCCCAAGCGGCTGTGGACGGACTCCGGTGCCGGCCCGCAGATCGTCGGCTACGTCGCGGACAACGAGCACGAGGAGGCGCGGTTCGTCGCCGAGGAGATCGACCGCCTCGGGGACGCCGAGGGCGTGCGGCCGGGCGACGTCGCCGTCTTCTACCGCACGAACGCCCAGTCCCGGGCGCTGGAGGAGGTGCTCATCCGCGTCGGCCTGCCGTACAAGGTCGTCGGCGGTACGCGCTTCTACGAGCGCAAGGAGATCAAGGACGCGGTCGCGTACCTGCGCGCCATCGCGAACCCCGACGACGACGTCAACGTCCGCCGGGTGCTCAACGTCCCCAAGCGCGGGCTCGGCGACCGGTCGGAGGCGATGGTCGCCGCGTTCGCCGAGCGGGAGCGGATCTCCTTCGGCGCCGCCCTGGAGCGCGCCGACGAGGCGCCCGGCGTCGGGACGCGGGCGGTCACCGGGCTGAGGGCGTTCGCCGAGCTCATGGCGGGCCTGCGGGACCTCGCGGCCTCCGGAGCGGGCCCCGCCGAGGTCCTCGGCGCGGTGCTGGACCGCACCGGCTACCTCGCCGAGCTGCGCGCGAGCGACGACCCGCAGGACGGCACCCGCGTGGAGAACCTCGCCGAGCTCCACGCCGTCGCCACGGAGTTCGAGCAGGCCGAGCCCGACGGCGACCTGGCGGACTTCCTCGAGCGCGTGTCCCTCGTGGCGGACTCGGACCAGATCCCCGACGTCCGCGAGGGGGAGGACGCCGAGGCCGCCGTCGCAGCGGCGCGCGAGCAGGGCGTGGTGACGCTGATGACCCTGCACACCGCGAAGGGCCTGGAGTTCCCGGTCGTCTTCGTGACCGGCTGGGAGGACGGGACGTTCCCGCACCTGCGGTCTCTGTCCGACCCCGACGAGCTGGCGGAGGAGCGGCGTCTGGCCTACGTCGGCCTGACCCGCGCCCGGCAGCGGCTCTACATCTCCCGCGCGGCCGTGCGGACGGCCTGGGGGGCGCCGAACGAGTTCCCCGCCAGCCGGTTCCTCGACGACGTCCCCGAGGACCTCGTCGACTGGAAGCGCAAGGAGTCGAGCATGGCCGTCCTGCGGGCCGGCGGCAGCAGCGGCTGGGGCTCGGGGGCCTCGGCGTGGGGCGGCCGCGGTTCCGGTGGCGCACGCGCTGGACGCGACACCGACCGCAACGGCCCGGTCGTCAAGCGCAAGGCGCTGCCCTCGACAGGCGCGACGTTCGGCTCCGCGACCCCGCGGCCAGCAGGGGACGTGCCGTCGCTCGAGATCGGGGACAAGGTGACGCACGACGCCTACGGGATGGGCACCGTCGTCGCGGTCGAGGGCGCCGGCCCGAACGCCGTGGCGAAGATCGACTTCGGGGCGGACGGCACGAAGCGGCTGCTCCTGCGCTACTCGCCGGTGACGAAGCTCTGACCGCGGACGAGCACGGGGGCCGGCTCGTTACACCCGACGGGCGCTACCTCGTCGTGCGCGGCCGGCTGTGGCGATGCTCCGACCCGCGCCTGGACCCGGCCGAGCGGGACCGGCTCACGCGCGAGCTCATGGCCGCGCGCCGGGCCAAGCAGTCGGCGATGCGTCGCGGTGACGACGAGGCGCGCGAGGCGGCACGGGCGCGGGTCGACGCGGCGAAGGTCGCGCTCGGCGAGCGCGGCCCGGTGTGGTGGGACGACGGCGCGCCGGACCTCACCCGCCACCTGGCGCGCACAGGGCCGTACGC
>NZ_CAMPHH010000292.1 GCF_946885855.1 uncultured Actinotalea sp.
AGATGGGACAGCTCTCGTACCACCACCTGGTGGTCGTCGATCGGCTCGGCAAGGTCGCCGGGTTCGTGTCCTCGCTCGACGTGGTCCGCGGGCTGGTTGGGCTGCCCGCCACGCACCCGCCCGCGTTCCCGCACCAGGAGCCGGAGAGCGGGCTGGCCTGGACGCCGACCTTGCCGTTGACGGCCGAGAACATCGAGCGATCGTCGGTTGCCGGTCCCGGCATGCTGGTGCTCACCGCTGCCGGGGCGCCCGACGACGAACCGGGCGCCGCTCGCGCGACGACCGCGTCAGCCGGTGCCCAGCGGCGCGTCGTCGGGCAGCGGCACGCCGGTCCGCTCGACCGTCGCCCTGACGTGCTCGGCGAGCCGCGTGCGCAGGACCTCGTGGGCGTCGGCGACGGCCTGGCGCCCGCTCACCCCGGGCCCACGCCGGAGCCGGACGGGCTCGGCGAAGGCGACGACGAGCCGGCGCCGCGGGCCGGGCACCCGGCCCACCGGCTCCCCGGTCCGGCGCGTGCCGAGCACCGCCGTGGGCACGACCGGGGCGCCGGAGGTGACGGCGAGCCACGCGACGCCCGCCCGCGCCTCCGCGCCGTCCCCGCGGCCGCGGACGCCCTCGGGGAAGATGCCGACGGCGCCGCCGCGGCGCAGCACCCCGAGCCCGGCGGCGAGGGCGGGCCGGCCGCCGTCCCGGTCGACCGGGATCTGCCCGGCGGCGCGCAGCACCGCGCCGACCGGCCCGCGGAACATCTCCTCCTTGACGAGGATGTGCGTGCCACGGGGCACCACGCCGTGCACGAGCGGCCCGTCGACGAGGCCGATGTGGTTCGCGGAGATGATCACCGGCCCGTCCAGCGGCACGTGGTGCGCGTCCAGGACGAGTGTGTCCCACACCACGTGCGCCAGGAACCGCCCGACCTGCCGCGACCAGCGTGGGCCTCGCTCCGAGGGGACGGGCAGCCCGCCCGGGGTCGGCGCGCCGGGACGGGCGCTCATCGCGCCGCGACGGAGCGGACGACCGCCAGCACGGCGTCGACCGTCTGCTCCAGGTCCAGGTCGGAGGAGTCGACGGTCACGACCCCGTCGGCCGCGGTGAGGAAGTCGACGACGGTCGAGTCCTGCGCGTCGCGCCGCACCACCTGGTCCCGGGTGGCCTCGACGCTGGCCGTGTCCGCGCTGCCGTGGACCTCCAGGGCGCGCCGCGCCAGGCGTGCCTCCTCGCTGGCGGTGAGCAGGATGCGCACGTCCGCGTCCGGGGCGATGACGGTGGTGATGTCCCGGCCCTCGACGACGACGCCGCGGCCCCCGCTCCAGCCGTCCGGGCCCCGCTCGGCGCCGATGACGGCGCGCTGCCGCTCGCCCAGGTCCGCGCGCGCCGCGAGGTTCGTCGCCACCTGGCTCACGACCGCGGAGATCCCCGTGGTCCGGATCGCCGCGGCGACGTCCGTGCCGCCGACCGCGAAGGTGGGGGCCTGCGGGTCGAGACCGACCTCCAGCGGCATCGCGACGACCGCCGCCGTGACCGCGTCGGCGTCCGCGAGGTCGACGCCCCGCTCGAGGCACCACCACGTCGCCGCGCGGTACATCGCGCCGGTGTCGAGGTAGGCCAGCCCGAGCGCGGCGGCGACCCGCCGGCACACGCTCGACTTGCCCGAGCCGGAGGGTCCGTCGACGGCGACGACCAGCGGGCGCCCGGTCGGGACACCGCCCGGTCCGTCGGTGGCCTCGGTGGCGGTGTCGGTCACGGGACCTCCTCGGTTCGGAGCGGCAGCGGGTGCCCGGCGTGGACGGCCGGGCAGCGACGACGGTGCGGCGTCACCCGCCCGAGGATCCTGCCAGGCGCCAGCCGCGCTCGGTGAGCGCCCGCTCGAGCGTGTCCCGCAGCCCGCGCAGGACCGACAGGGACGCCAGGCCCACGGGCTGGCTGGGGGCGTGCTCGAGCTGGAGCTCCTCGAGGTTGATACCCGCGGCACCGACCTCCGCGAGCAGCCGCGCGAGCTCCCCGGGGCGGTCGGGCACGAGCACGGTGACGACGTCGTACGCGCGCCGCAGGCCGCCGTGCTTGCCGGGCACCCGGCTCACCCCGGCGTTGCCGGCCGCGATCGCCTCGGCCACGGTCCCGAGCGCGCCGGCGGCGACGGACTCCGCGTCCCGGGCTGCGGCGGCGTGGTGCAGCGCGCCGAGCAGGCGGTCCAGGTCCGCGCGGAGGAGCTCGAGCACGGGGACGACCGCCTCGGCGTTCGCCGCGAGGATCGACGTCCACAGGCCCGGGTCGCTCGCGGCGATCCGGGTGACGTCCCGCAGCCCCTGGCCCGCGAGGCCGAGCGCCGCGGGGTCGGCGTCCGCCAGGCGCGCCGCGACGAGCGACGCCGCGATCTGCGGGACGTGCGAGACGAGAGCGACGGCGTCGTCGTGCGCCCGGGCGTCGAGCATCACGGGGGTGGCGCCGACGTCGGCGGCGAGGTCACGCACGGCGAGCACGGCCTCGGGGCTGGACGCACCGGAGCCCACGACGACCCAGGGGCGGCCCGTGAACAGGTCCGCACGCGCCGCCGTCGGCCCGGAACGCTCCGAGCCGGCCATGGGGTGCGAGCCCACGTACCGCGACAGGTCCGCACCGGCGCGCTCCAGCTCGGCCAGCACCGCGCTCTTGACGCTCGCGACGTCCGTGACGACGGCGCCCGGGTGGGCGGCCAGCTCGGCCAGGACGACGTCGGGCGTGACGTCCGGCGGTGCGGCGACGACGACGAGCCGCGGGGCGTCGTCGGCGGCGGCCAGGCGCCCCGCGCCGACGTCCCGGGCCAGGACGACGGTCGTCCGGGACGGGTCGGTGAGGACCACCTCGACGCCGTGGGCCCGCAGCGCGAGCCCGATGCTGGTCCCGAGGAGCCCGGTACCGACGACGCGGACGGGGCCGCGCGTCGCCGCGGGCGCTCGGTCCGCCGCGGCGGCGGTGCGCCCCGGGTGCCCCGGCAGGCTCACTGCGCGAGGTCCTTGCGCAGGACCGTCGCCCCGTGGAGGTAGACGTGCCGGATCTCGGTCCGGGGGCGGTCGAGGTTGGCGTGCGCCATGAGCCGGACGACGCGGGGCAGCGCGCCGGGCACGTCGATCTCGACCGCACACATGAGGGGGACGTCACCCATCCCCATGTCCCGCGCGGCGGCGGCCGGGAAGTCGCTGCGCAGGTCGGGGGTGCAGGTGAACAGGATCGAGACGAGGTCGTCCACGGACAGGTCGTTGGCGCGGAGGACCTCCGCGACGAGCTCCCCGGTCCGCTCGAACAGGTGGTCGCGGTCGTCGCGGTCGAGCTGGGTCGCCCCACGGATCGCGCGGACGGTCACGGTGCACCTCCTCCACGCCCCGCCGGCCTGCGGGACGCCGCGAGACTACTCGCCGTCACCCGGGCGCCTCCGGGCTGCCCGGCCCCTGAGAGCGCCGGCCCGGGATCGCCGGTCGGGGCGTGCAGGCTGTCAGAGCCCGACCTCGGCCATGAGACGCCCGAGCTCCTCCCGTCCCAGCACGCGCGTCCGCCCCGGGCGCAGGTCGCCCAGGCGGATGGGGCCGACCTGGGTCCGGACCAGCCGCGTCACGGGGTGGCCGACGGCCTCGAGCATCCGGCGCACCACCCGGTTGCGGCCCTCGTGGATGACGACCTCCACCAGGGTGGCACCGGGGGTGGCGTCCACGACGCGGAAGGAGTCCACGACGACCGGCCCGTCCTCCAGCTCCACCCCGCGGCGCAGGCGCGCGCCCACGCCCGGCCGGACGTTGCCCTCGACCGTCGCGAGGTAGGTCTTGAGCACGCCGTGCGTGGGGTGCGCGAGGCGGTTCGCGAGCTCGCCGTCGTTCGTCAGCAGGAGCAGACCCTCGGTCTCCGCGTCGAGGCGACCGACGTGGAAGAGCCGCTCGGGCCGGTCCACCACGAACCCGGCGAGCGACGGCCTGCCCTGCGGGTCGTGCATCGTCGAGACGACGCCGGCGGGCTTGTTCAGGGCGACCGTGACGAGCGACGTGTCCAGCTGCAGGCGCATCCCGTCGACGTGGACGACGGCGGTCCGCGGGTCGACGCGCACCCCGAGCTCGCGGACGACGACGCCGTCGACCGTCACCCGGCCCTGGGCGATGAGCTCCTCGCACTTGC
>NZ_CAMPHH010000293.1 GCF_946885855.1 uncultured Actinotalea sp.
GCCCCCACCCCACCACCGGTCGCCGACACGGCGGCAGGCTGGGGAGCCCGGCCCACGGGGCGCGACCGGGCGGGCGGCAGCTGCCCCGGGGGTCAGGACAGGGCGCTGTGCAGGTCCAGGACCCGGTCGGTCCGCTCCCACGTGAAGTCCGCCAGCTCCCGGCCGAAGTGCCCGTAGGCAGCCGTGCGAGAGTAGATCGGGCGCAAGAGGTCCAGGTCCCGCACGATCGCCGCTGGCCGCAGGTCGAAGACCTCGCGGATCGCCGCGGTCAGCTTCTCGACGGGGACCGTCTCCGTGCCGAAGGTCTCGACGTAGAGCCCGACGGGGTGCGACGCCCCGATCGCGTAGGCCACCTGGACCTCGCACCGGCGGGCCAGGCCGGCGGCGACGACGTTCTTCGCCACCCACCGCATGGCGTAGGCGGCCGACCGGTCGACCTTCGACGGGTCCTTCCCGGAGAAGGCGCCACCGCCGTGCCGCGCCATCCCCCCGTAGGTGTCGACGATGATCTTCCGGCCGGTCAGGCCGGCGTCGCCCTGCGGGCCCCCGATGACGAACTGCCCGGTGGGGTTGATCAGCATCCGGTGTCCGGTCGTGTCGAGCTCCAGCTCCTGGAGGACCGGCGTGATGACGTGCTCGGCGACCTCGGGCGCCAGCGTCGCGTCGAGGGCGACGCCCGGGTCGTGCTGCGTCGAGAGCACGACCGTGTCGACCCGCACCGGCCGCTCGCCGTCGTAGCCGATCGTCACCTGGGTCTTGCCGTCCGGGCGCAGGTAGTCCAGCGTCCCCTCCTTGCGCACCGTCGCGAGCCGCTCCGCGAGACGGTGGGCGACCCAGATCGGCAGCGGCATGAACGACGGGGTCTCGTCGCTGGCGTACCCGAACATCAGACCCTGGTCCCCGGCGCCCTGGGCGTCGAGCGGGTCGATGTCGCCCCCGTGGCGCAGCTCCCACGCCTTGTCGACGCCGGCCGCGATGTCCGGCGACTGCTGACCGATGGAGACCGACACGCCGCACGAGTCCGCGTCGAACCCGATGGCGGAGGAGGTGTAGCCGATCCGGCGCAGGACCTCGCGGATGACCTGGGGGATCTCGACGTACGCCTCGGTGGTGACCTCGCCGGAGACGTGGACCAGGCCCGTGGTCACCATGGTCTCGACGGCGACGCGGGCTGCCGGGTCCTGCTCGAGCATGCGGTCGAGGATGGCGTCGGAGATCTGGTCGCAGACCTTGTCCGGGTGGCCCTCGGTCACCGACTCGGACGTGAACAGGCGCAGCGGCGTGACGGTCATGGCGGCCAGCCTAGACGCGGACGCCGACACCCCGCGGACCGACCGCGGAGCGGACCTCCGGCCGGGTCCCGGGCCGTGCGTGGCCCGGCACCGATCAGCCCAGACGCGGGACCACGGCGTCCCACACCGCGTGCGCGACGCGCTCCTTGGTGCCCGTGGCGGCACCCACCTCTGCGCCCTCACCGTCCAGGACGACGACCTCGTTCTCGACGTCCCCGAACCCGCGCTCCTGGCCGACGGCGTTGACCACGAGCAGGTCGGCGCCCTTGCGGCGGGCCTTCGCCCGGCCGTGCTCGAGCACGCTCCCGGAGGCGTCCCCGGTCTCGGCGGCGAACCCGACGACGACCTGCCCCGGGCGGACCCGGTCGCGGGCGAGCTCGGCGAGGACGTCGGGGTTCTGCACCAGCTCGAGCGTCAGCCCCCCCTCGCCGTCCTTCTTCAGCTTGGTCGCAGACGTGTCCGCCGGGCGGTAGTCGGCCACCGCGGCGGCCATGACGACGACGTCGGCCGCTGCGGCGTGCTCCCGCACGGCGGCGCGCAGCTGTGCGGTCGTCTCGACGGGGACGACGGTCACGCCCGACGGGGCAGCCAGGGCGACGTTGGCGGCCACGAGCGTGACCCGGGCCCCCCGGTCCGCGGCCGCGCGGGCGAGCGCGACGCCCTGCCGTCCCGTCGACCGGTTGCCGAGGAAGCGGACCGGATCGAGCGGCTCGCGGGTCCCGCCCGCGCTCACGACGACGCTCCGGCCCGCCAGGTCCTGCTCGTGCCCGCCCTGCGGCGCGTTTTGGACCAGCGCGAGGGCCGCCGCCGCGATCGCCTCCGGCTCGGGGAGGCGCCCGGCGCCCGAGTCGGCGCCGGTGAGCCGGCCGACAGCCGGGTCGAGGACGTGCACGCCGCGCTCCCGCAGGGTCGCGACGTTCGCCCGCGTGGCGGGGTGCTCCCACATCTCCGTGTGCATCGCCGGCGCGACGAGCACCGGGCACCGGGCCGTGAGCAGCGCCGCGGTGAGCAGGTCGTCCGCCCGGCCCGTGGCCGCCCGGGCCAGGAGGTCGGCGGTCGCGGGGGCGACGACGACGAGATCCGCCTCCTTGCCCAGGCGGACGTGCTCCACCTCGGGGACGTTCTCGAAGACCTCCGTGGTGACGGGCCGTCCGGACAGCGCCTCCCACGTCGCGGTGCCCACGAATGCCAACGAGGCCCGTGTCGGGACGACACGGACCTCGTGACCGGCCTCCGTCAGGAGCCGGAGGAGCAGGGCCGACTTGTAGGCGGCGATGCCCGCCCCGACGCCGAGGAGGATGCGCACGGCCGACGCGTCAGGACGGTTCGTTGCTGGTGAAGGTCAGCAGGCCGGCGTTGATCTCGCGCATCGCGATGGACAGCGCCTTCTCCTGGTGCCGGGCCTCGACGAGCGGGCCGACGTACTCCAGCAGGCCCTCGTTGAGCTGCGAGTAGTACGCGTTGATCTGCCGGGCGCGCTTCGCCGAGTAGATGACCAGGGCGTACTTGGAGTCGGCCGCCGAGAGCAGGTCGTCGATCGGCGGGTCGGTGATGCCCTCGGGCTTGGCGACGGTTCCGGACATAGGGCGCTGCTCCCAACGGGACGGGGGTGTGACGAGGGTCGAGGTCGAGGCCCACGGGCCGACGCTCGACCCACCATCCTAACGCGCGCGCCGGCGATGGCCGTCAGCGGCGCGTCAGCGCTGGTCAGTGCCCGTCAGTGCCCGTCAGTGCCCGTCAGTGCCCGTCAGGACCCCACGCCGGAGCCCGTGCGCACCCGGACCCCCATCACCCGGATGAGCTCGTCGGTCGCGCGGCGCACCTCGTCGTTGACGATGACGTGGTCGAACTCGGCCTCCGCGGCCAGCTCGACGCGTGCGGTGGCGAGTCGTCGCTCCCGCTCCTCCTCGTCCTCCGTGCCCCGGCCGACGAGCCGGCGGACCAGCTCCTCCCAGCTCGGCGGCTTGAGGAACACGAAGCGCGCCTCCGGCATGGCATCGCGGACCTGCCGCGCCCCTGCGAGGTCGATCTCCAGCAGGGCGGGCACACCGTCGCCGAGGCGCTCTGCCACGGCGGCCCGCGGCGTCCCGTAGCGGTTGCGACCGTGGACGACCGCCCACTCGAGGAACTCCCCGTCCGCGACCATCCGGTCGAAGGTCGCGTCGTCCACGAAGTGGTAGTGCACGCCGTCGATCTCCCCGGGCCGGGGCGGTCGCGTCGTCGTCGAGACCGAGAGCCAGACCTCGGGGTACCGCGCGCGCACGTCGGCCGAGACGGTCCCCTTCCCGACCGCGGTCGGGCCGGCGAGCACCGTCAGGCGGGGGCCCACGTCGGGCCCGGACCGGCCGGCCTCGCCCGCGGCGGTGCCGTCGGGCGTGCTGTCGTCAGGCGTCCTGTCGTGGTGCCGCACCTCAGCCGAAGCGCTCGATGAGGGCCTGGGCCTGGTGCGGGCCCAGCCCGCGCAGGCGGCGGGTCTCGGAGATGCCGATCTCCGCCATGATCGCCCGCGCCTTGATCTTGCCGACGCCGGGCAGGGACTCCAGCAGCGCGGAGACCTTGAGCTTGCCGATGACGTCGTCGGTCTTGCCCTGCTCGATCACCTCGGCCAGGGATCCCTGGGAGTACTTCAGCCGGTTCTTGACCTCGGCCCGGGCCTGGCGTGCTGCGGCGGCCTTCTCGAGGGCTGCGGCGCGCTGCTCGGGGGTCAGCGGGGGTAGGGCCACGCGGGTCACCTTCTTCGCGGGAGGGACGGGGGCGGACGTGTCGAACGTAGCGATCAGGTGGCGTCCAGGGCAACGCGGAGCGTCGACGAGATCCTACGGAC
>NZ_CAMPHH010000294.1 GCF_946885855.1 uncultured Actinotalea sp.
GAAACCCCCCGCCCCGCCACCGGGCGCGGTCGGGTCGACCCCGCGGTCGTACATCTCGCGCTTCTCGGGGTTGGACAGCACCTCGTACGCGCGCGAGACGTCCTTGAACCGCTCCTCCGCCCCCTCGCCCTGGGCGACGTCCGGGTGGAGCTCGCGGGCGAGACGGCGGTAGGCCTTCTTGATCTGGTCGGGTGTCGCGTCGCGGCCGACGCCCAGGACGTCGTAGTAGTCGGTGCTGCTCACGGGCTCGCTCTCTGCTCGGGGGGCCGGGTCAGCCGGCGAGGATGCGGGACAGGTAACGCGCGACGGCGCGCACGTGGGCGATGGTGGCGGCGTAGTCCATCCTGGTCGGCCCGAGGGAGCCGATGCGCGCGACCGCCTCGCCGTCGCCGCCGTAGCCGGTCGCGACGACGGACGTCTCGGTCAGGCCCTCGACGGTGTTCTCGTGGCCGATCCGCACCGCGACGCCCGCGGAGTCCTCGGCCATCTCGGTCAGCAGGCGCAGCAGGACGACCTGCTCCTCGAGCGCCTCCAGGACCGGGCGGATCGTCCCGGGGAAGTCGGTGCCGCTGCGCGCGAGGTTCGCTGCGCCGGCCATGACGATCCGCTCCTCGGTGGCCTCGGCCAGCGTGTCCTCGACGACGCGGATGACGCGCCGCACCAGCGGTCGATCGGCCTCGGGGAAGGCGAGGGTCATCGCCTCGAGGGGCTCGGGCAGGTCCACGAGCCGCCGCCCGGCGACGGTCGCGTTGAGCCGGGCGCGCAGCTCGGGCACCACGAGGTCCGGCACCGGCGCCTCGAGGTCGAGGGTGCGCTGCTCGACGCGGCCGGTGTCCGTGATGATCACCACGAGCAGCCGCCGGTCCCCGACCGGGACGAGCTCGAGGTGGCGCAGCGCGGACCGGCGCAGGGAGGGGTACTGCACGACGGCGACCTGCTGGGTGAGCTGCGCGAGCAGCCGGACCGACCGGTCGACGACGTCGTCGAGGTCGACCGCGTCCTCGAGGAACTGCTGGATGGCGCGTCGTTCCGGGGACGACAGCGGCTTGATCGCCGAGAGCCGGTCGACGAAGAGCCGGTAGCCCTTGTCGGTGGGCACCCGCCCGGCGGACGTGTGGGGCTGGGCGATGAACCCGGCCTCCTCCAGCGCCGCCATGTCGTTACGGACCGTCGCCGGGGAGACGCCGAGGCGGTGCCGCTCCACAAGAGTCCGCGAGCCCACGGGCTCGCGGGTCTGCACGTAGTCCTCGACGATCGCACGCAGCACCTCGAGGCGGCGTTCGTCGCTCATGGCACCTCCGTCCGTCCCTGGGTCGGGTCGGGACCCGCGGCGGGTCCGGACCCGCTGGCACTCAGCTCGCGGGAGTGCCAATCCTACGACGGCGGCCCGGAGAGCGTCCCGACGGGTTCGTGCACCTCCGGACGGGCACGGGGCGCCCGCCCCACGACCGTCGGGTCAGGCGGCGACCATCGCGCCGCGGACCTGCCCCACCAGCTCGGGCGTCACCTCGGTGACACCGTGGTCGGCGTGGGCGTGCCGCGCGACGGCGGCGAGGATCTCGTCCTCGCTGCCCTCGAACGTCGCCGGGCAGGCGGTGATGATGTCGCCGCAACGGAACCGCTTCATGTCGTCTCCCAGGAGGTCGTGGGCCGTGGCCCGCCGCCCGGGGCGGGGTGCCCCGGGGTGCCGGTCCGGCGACCGGCAGGTCTGTGGTGGGCGCGCCGGGCGATCACGGGCGTCGCGCTCATCGGGTCCCCCGGTGCTCGAGCACGTGGTCCACGAGTGCGGCGACCGTGATCGTGCCCATCACCCGACCGCGCGCGTCCGTGCAGACGACCGGGGCGTGTCGCCACCGCTCCGCGCGGGCCATGGCGCGGCGCAGGACGTCGTCGGGCGGGCTGGAGGGGGCGACGACCAGCGCCGGGGCCAGGTGCGTCCCGCCCCCGGGGTCGCCGACGACGACGCCCTCCGGCCGGCCGGAGGCGTCGACGACCACCTCACCGACGCGCCGTGGCACGACGTCGTCGCCCGCTGCCGGCACCAGGCCCGTGGGACGGACCAGACCGAACACGTAGTGCCCCAGGTCCGAGCGGGAGCGCTGCTCGACGAGGGCGGACCGGGTGACCGGGTCGAGGTCGGGCCAGCCCGGCGCGGGACGGCCCACCGCCCAGCCCTGCACGAGCGGGACGCCGAGCGCCGCGAGCTCGGCCAGCTCGGCGAGGGTCTCGACGCCCTCGGCCAGGAGCCAGGCGTCCATCTGACCCGACAGGTCGCCGAGGAGCCGGACCGCGGCCCGGCGCACCGGGTCCTGGTCCAGGCCGGAGACGAGGCTGCGGTCGACCTTCACGATGTCCGGCCGGACGGCCAGCATCTGCGTCAGGCCCGAGTACCCGGTCCCGGCGTCGTCCATCGCGATGCTGCCGCCGACGGCGCGGATCGCCGCCATGACCTCCGCGAGCGCCGGGTCCTCGCCGTAGCCGACGTGCTCGGTCAGCTCGACGACCATCTCGTCCAGCCGCCGCGGGGCGAGCAGGAGGTCCCGCACCTCCGGCGCCACGAGCAGGTGCGGCTCGACGTTGAGCGTCCAGAAGGTGCCCTCCGGACGCGTCGCAGCGACCCGGCGCATCGTCCCGACCGTCCGGGCGGTGAGGGCACCGTCCAGGCCGTGCACGCGCGCGGCCTGGAACCAGACGTCGGGGGTCGCCCGGACCGGCCCGTCGAAGCGGGACAGGAGCTCGTACCCCGCGACCCGCGCCCCCATGACGTCGACGATCGGCTGCGCGACGACGGAGACACCCTCACCGGCGACGGCGCGCTCGAGCGCCGCCCGCCACGCGGGGTCGTCCAGGGCGGGCGGACCCGCCGGGGCGGCCTTCGGCATCTCGACCGAGGACACACGACCTCCCGCCTGCCCGCTCGCCGTCGTCCGCGCTGGCATGATCTGGTCCCCGACGTCCCAGGGCTCCGCTGCCGATCGGCACGGGCCGCACCGGCATGAGGAGTCGAGAACGACCATGAGCGACCGCTACGGACGCGACGTCCTGGCCGGCCCCACCCGACCGTCCGGACGGTCGTCGACCCCGACGCCGGCCGAGCCGGGCCTGGTGGTCGAGGAGGTCGGCACCGGCTGGGTCGGCGCCGTGGTCCGCACCGAGAAGTCCGGCGGCATGCACGTGGTCGTGCTGGAGGACCGGCGCGGACGGACGCGGACCTTCCCGCTCGGCCCCGGCTTCTGGGTCGACGGCGCGCCCGTGGAGCTCGTGCCCCCGGCCGGGCGCCCCGCTCCCGCGCGCCCCACCCGCACCGCGTCCGGCTCGGTGGCCGTCCACGGCGTCCGGGCGCAGGTGGCCCGCGGCAGCCGGATCTGGGTGGAGGGCAAGCACGACGCCGAGCTGGTGGAGAAGGTGTGGGGTGACGACCTGCGGGTCGAGGGCGTGGTCGTCGAGATGCTCGACGGCGTCGACGACCTCGCGGCGGCGGTCCGCGACTTCGCCCCCTCCGGCGACCGTCGGCTCGGCGTGCTCGTCGACCACCTCGTCCCGGGCTCGAAGGAGAGCCGGATCGCAGCCGAGGCCGTCCGCGCCGCGCCCGCCGGCACGGTGCTCGTCCTCGGGCACCCGTACGTCGACGTGTGGCAGGCCGTGCGACCGGAGCGGATCGGGCTCGACGACTGGCCGACGATCGGCCGCGGCACCGAGTGGAAGCGCGGGATCCTGGAGCACCTCGGCTGGCCCGCGGCGGAGCAGGCCGACGTGGCCCGCGCGTGGCAGCGGATCCTCGGCTCCGTCCGCGACTACCGCGACCTCGAGCCGTCCTTGCTCGGTCGCGTCGAGGAGCTCATCGACTTCGTGACGAGCTGAGCCGATCCGCGCCCGCCCCGGCCTGGGCGACATGCCTGGACGAGTCACCGCCGGAACCGCTCCGGCGGGCACCCCGCTTCGCTAGGGTCGGTTCTCGGGGCACCCACGGACCGGCGCCCGTCCACCCTGCCGAGGAGCTGGTGACATGAGCACGAACCCGTCCGACGAGCAGCAGCCGCCCGGCGGCAGCACACCGCCCCCGCCGGCCCCGGAGACCCCGGTCGGGGGCGGGTCCACGGC
>NZ_CAMPHH010000295.1 GCF_946885855.1 uncultured Actinotalea sp.
TCGTGATCCTCGAGAACTTCGCCAGGACGCTCGAATCGGTGCTGGACAAGACGCCGGTCAGGCACATCGTCACGACGCGCATCGGGGACATGCTGGGATTCCCCAAGGGCGCGATCACCAACTTCGTGGTGAAGCGCATCAAGAAGATGGTCCCCGATTTCAGCCTGCCCAACGCCGTGCCGTGGGCGAGCGTGATGTCCGAGGGGCGCGGCAAGCCGCTCGAGGAGCCGCCGCTCAGCCACGACGACATCGCCTTCCTGCAGTACACCGGCGGCACGACCGGGGTGCCCAAGGGCGCCGTGCTCCTGCACCGGCACCTCGCCGCGAACGCCGCGCAGGGCCAGGCCTGGACCGGGCACGAGGACGCGACGCAGACCGTCTACGCCGCGCTGCCGTTCTTCCACGCCTTCGGCATGACCCTGTGCCTCACCTACGCGGTCCGCATCGCGGCGACCGTGGTCATCTTCCCGCGCTTCGACGTCGACACGGTCCTCGCGGCGCAACGACGACGGCCGGCGACGTTCCTGCCCGGCGTCCCGCCGATGTTCGAGCGGCTCGCCGAGGCCGCCCGCGGGCGGGGTGCGGACCTCACCTCGATCCGGCACAGCATCTCCGGGGCGATGTCCCTGCCCTCGGCCACCGCCCGGGCCTGGGAGGAGGTGACCGGCGGTCTCCTCGTCGAGGGGTACGGGATGACCGAGACGTCGCCGGTCGCCCTGGGCAACCCGCTCTCGGCCGCGCGGCGTCCCGGCACCCTGGGCGTACCGTTCCCATCGACCTGGATGCGCGTCACGGACCCGGAGGACCCGACGCGTGAGGTCGCACCCGGGGAGCGCGGTGAGCTCCAGGTGGCTGGTCCCCAGGTGTTCGCCGGCTACTGGCAGCGCCCGGAGGAGACGGCGGAGGTGCTGCTGGAGCAGGACGGTCGCACCTGGCTGCGCACCGGCGACGTCGTCGTCGTCGAGGACGGAGGGTTCGTCCGACTGGTCGACCGCATCAAGGAGGTCATCATCACCGGTGGCTTCAACGTCTACCCCTCCCAGGTCGAGGAGGCGCTCCGGTCGATGCCGGAGATCGAGGACGTCGCCGTCGTGGGGGTCCCGGGTGGTGACCTCGGTGAGCGGGTCGTCGCCGCCGTCGTGCTGGCCGAGGGCGTCTCACGCGTGGAGCTCTCCGCGGTGCGGGCCTGGAGCGAGGACCGCCTCGCCCGGTACGCCCACCCGCGCGAGCTGGTCGTCGTCGACGAGCTCCCCCGGTCCCAGATCGGCAAGGTCCTGCGCCGGGTCGTCCGGGAGCAGATCACGGCACGCGTCTCGCACCGACACCACGGCGACCAGCCGCCGCACGGCGACAGCAGCCGGTGAGCCGGGCTCAGGAGACGACGCGCAGGACCCTTGCGCGCACGACGGCGTGGACCTCGTCCATGGTCGCGACCTGCTCGAGGGTCCGCGCCCTCAGGCGGCCCATCCGGGCCGGGTCGTAGCCCATCCCGTCACCCAGGTCCTCGAGGACCTGCCAGACACCGAGCTTGCCGACCAGCGCGCTGCGCAGCAGCTCGACCTCGAGCAGCGTGTCGGCCCGGTGCCGCCGCAGGGTCCCGCGGGAGGCCTTGACCCGAGCCGCGTGCTCACCCAGCCACGCGGCGGCCTGCTTGAGGCGGTTCTGCGGCCGCAGCTCGAGCGTCTCGATGATGCCCCGCAGCTCGTCCCGCTCCTGCGCGACCTCGTGCGCGACGCGCCGGACGTCCGACCCGACCGGGCTGGACCGGAGGGCGGACGCGAGCCGCGCGAAGCGTTCCGCCCCGGCGACGGAGCCGGCGAGGTGGTCGTTGAGGTAGGTCCCCAGCCCGGCGACGGTGTCCCGCCGGTCGTCCGCTGCCGTCCCGCCCATCACAGCCTCCTCGGTCCCGACCGGCACGGCGTCGAATCACCGTGCGCGGCGCCAGCCTCACACCTGCGCGGACCCGGCGCGAGCCAGCAGGCGGCGCGGAGCGCCTCGGTCAGGACGGGTGCGCCGCGAGGACGTCCTGCTCCTCGCCCGCGTCGCCGTCCACGCGGTCCCCCTGCTCGCGACGGCGCCGCAGCGAGCCGATGGCCGCCTCGAAGTCCTCGAGCGAGTCGAACGCCTGGTAGACGCTCGCGAACCGGAGGTAGGCGACCTCGTCGAGCTCGCGGAGCGGGCCGAGGATCGTCAGGCCGATCTCGTGGGCGTCCAGCTCCGCCGTGCCGGTCGTCCGCAGCGTCTCCTCCACCCGCTGGGCGAGCAGCGCCAGGTCGTCCTCGCTGACCGGGCGACCTTGGCACGCCTTGCGCACGCCGCTGACGATCTTCTCCCTGCTGAACGGCTCCGTGACCCCGGACCGCTTCACCACGGACAGGCTCGCGGTCTCGATCGTGGTGAACCGGCGCAGGCACTCGGGGCACTGGCGCCGACGCCGGATCGTCGAGCCGTCGTCGGACGTCCGCGAGTCGACCACCCTCGAGTCGCCGTGACGACAGAAGGGGCAGTGCACGAGAGCCTCCCAGCGCGCCGCGGTGTCCGGGCGAGCAGCCCTGGGCTGCTGTCGCGGCGCCGCCACGCTACGCACGCAGCGGTGAGCAGGGCAAGCAGCCCGGCGGTACCGCGACGCGGAAGGCGCGTCCCGAACGACCGGTGACGACCCTTCGGTAGACCGCGGTCACCCCTCGGGCACGACCAGTCGCTGCCCGATCTGCAGCGCGCCGCCGTCGAGCCCGTTGAGCTGCTCGATCCGGGCGACGACGTCACGGACGTCCTCGCCCGGTCCGACGACGTCGGCGGCGATCTGCCACACCGTGTCCCCCTGGCGCACCACGTGGGCGCTCACGTCGAGGGCACCGTCCGGCCCACCGGCCACCGCGGTCTGCGCCGTGAGCACCCCGCCGAGCGCGATCGCACCGGACAGCAGGCCGACGGTGACGCGACCGCGCCGCGTGAGGCGGAGCGCCGGCGCGGACGGGCGGGCCGCAGTGTCGAACCGGTGTGCAGTGCTCATGGTGTCCTCCTTGGGTTGCGTCCTGGTGCCCACCCGACGACCGAGGTCGGTCGGCCCGTCGAACACCTGTACGTCGAACGTCTGTACGATGTCTAGCACGCCGACCGCGGCACGTCCAGGCCTGGGAACCCGGGTCCGGCCACCCGGTGCGGGACCGAGGCGAGCGACACGCTGTCGAACAGGTGTTTGATCGCCGCCGTCCACCCGCCTAGGGTTGTCGACGTGACGGAGCACATCACCGACCACTGACACGGCCGGCGGCGCCTCCCGCAGTACCACCGCAGAACACCGCAGGACCACTGCAAGAAGCACCGCAGGACCACCGCGACGAGCGCAGGAGGACGACGTGGCACCGAGCCGACGGTCAACCGGGGACGCGGACGACGGTCTCGCGACCGTCCACGCCCTGCCCGACGGGCCTGGGGACGGGGACGGCCTCACGTCCCGGCAGCGTCTCGTGCTCGAGACGATCCGGTCGAGCGTCGAGCGACGCGGCTACCCCCCGAGCATGCGTGAGATCGGCGAGGCGGTCGGCCTGACCAGCCCGTCCTCGGTGAAGCACCAGCTCACCGCCCTCGAGCGCAAGGGGTACCTGCGACGCGACCCCAACCGGCCGCGTGCGATCGAGGTGGTGCACCCGGACGACTCCCGGCCGATCGCGCCGTTCGACCGCCCCGTGGCCCCGGACGACTCCGGCGATCTCTCGACGCAGGTCGCGGCGCCGTCGTACGTCCCGGTGGTGGGCCGGATCGCGGCCGGTGGCCCCATCCTGGCGGAGCAGGTCGTCGAGGACGTGTTCCCGCTGCCGCGCCAGCTCGTGGGCGAGGGCGACCTCTTCCTGCTCCGCGTCGCAGGTGACTCGATGGTGGAGGCGGCGATCTGCGACGGCGACTGGGTGGTCGTCCGGCGTCAGCCCGTCGCGGAGAACGGTGAGATCGTCGCCGCCATGATCGACGGCGAGGCCACCGTGAAGACGCTGCGTCGCGCCGACGGCCACGTCTGGCTGCTGCCGCAGAACGCGGCGTACGAGCCGATCCCCGGGGACGACGCCGTGGTGCTGGGCCGCGTCGTCAGCG
>NZ_CAMPHH010000296.1 GCF_946885855.1 uncultured Actinotalea sp.
GGGTCAACCCGTGCCGACGAGGGGCTCGAGCAGACGGGCGTCGACCGACGGGCCGGTCAGCACGCTCGCCGACCCGGGGTCGATGTCGCCGGGACCGGGCATCTGGCTGCCGGGCAGCTGGACGGCCGCCGCACCCCAGGCGAGGGCCTGGCGCAGCGCCCCGGCGGAACGGGCCGGGCCGGGCGCGGTGGTCGCGGACTCCTCCGCGGCGAGGAAGCCGGCGAGGAACGCGTCCCCGGCCCCGACCGTGCTGCGGGGGGCGACGGCGCCGGACTCGCCGAGCGCGACGCCGTCGTCGTCGACGAGGACCGCCCCCGCCCCGCCGAGGCTGACCAGCACACGGCGCGCCCCCCGGCGCCGCAGCTCCTGGGCCGCGGCGACGACGTCGGCGCGGGAGTCCAGCGGGCGGCCGACCGCCTCGGCGAGCTCTTCCGCGTTCGGCTTGACCAGCTCCGGCGCCGCGGCCACCGCGTGGCGCAGCGCGGCGCCGCTCGTGTCGACGGCGACGCGCATCCCGTGCGCTGCGGCCCGACGGGTCATGTCGGCGTACTGCTGGGGCGGGGCTCCGGGCGGCAGGCTGCCGCACAGGACGAGCCAGGAGCCGGGCGGCGCGGCCCCGAGGGCCCGCTCCAGGACGACGTCGAGGTCGCTCGGCGCGAGGGGCGTACCCGGCTCGTTGATCTTCGTCACGGTGCCGTGCCGGTCGGCCACGCTGACGTTGGACCGGGTGCGCCCGGAGACCGGGACGACGACGGCGGCCACCCCCTCCTCGTGCAGGAGCTGGACCAGCTGGTCGCCCTCCGGCCCGGCGACCGGGAGGACCGCGCGGCTCGGCACCGCGTTGGCCAGCAGCGCCCGCGTGACGTTGACCCCCTTGCCGCCGGGGTGCAGGTGCGTGCTCAGCGCCCGGTTGACCTGCCCGTGCCGCAGCTCGGCCACGTCCATGGTCCGGTCGAGGCTCGGGTTGAGCGTGACGGTGACGATCATGCGCGCACCACCCTCGGGCCGGCGGCCTCGACCTCGTCCGCGAGCTCCGGCTCGAGGTCGGTGTCCGTGACAACGGTGTCGACGGCGGACAGCGGGGCGACGTGGGCGAGGTCGGAGCGCCCGAACTTCGTGTGGTCGGCGAGGACGACGACGCGCCGGGCCGCGTGCACGATCGCACGCTTGACGGCGGCCTCCCCCAGGTCCGGCGTCGTGAGGCCGTGCTCGACGGTGATCCCGTTGGTCCCGACGAACGCGACGTCCGCGTAGATGTCCCGCAGCGCCTGCTCCGTCCACGCGCCGACGGCGGCCAGGGTCCGCCCGCGGACCGTCCCGCCGAGGAGGTGGAGGGTGACGTTCGGCCGGGTGGCGAGCACGGTGGCCACCGGCAACGCGTGCGTCACGACGGTGAGCTCACGGTCGTTCGGCAGCAGCTCGGCGAGCCGGACCGTCGTCGTGCCCGCGTCGAGGAGGACGGCCCCACCGTCGGGCACCTCGTCCAGGGCCGCCTTGGCGATCCGCTCCTTCTGCCCGGCCATGCGCCCCTCCCTGTCCGGGACGGCGGGCTCGAAGCCCAGCCGCTCGACCGGGATGGCCCCGCCGTGCGTCCGGCGCACGAGGCCGCGTCGCTCCAGGACCGTGAGGTCGCGGCGGACGGTCTCGGTGGTGACGTCCAGCGACTCCGCGAGCTCCTTGACCTCGACCCGGCCGTCACGGCGCGCGAGGTCGAGGATCTGCTGCTGCCGCTCCGTGGCGTACACGCCGCTCCCTCTCCGCGTTTCGGACACTCCGTCGTGTTGCTTTGCCTTTGTCTAGTTGGTTTTTTGCCCGAAGTCAACACATCGATGCCCGTTTCACACATCCGACGGGCCGGTCGCGGGCACACGGCAGGACCCCGGTGAGCGGTGCTCACCGGGGTCCTGGACGCGTGGTGCGGGGCGGCTCAGCGACTCGCGCCGGAACCGTTCCCGCGCTCAGCGGGGCTGGTAGGGGGAGACGACGACCTCGACGCGCTGGAACTCCTTGAGGTCGGAGTAGCCGGTCGTCGCCATGGCGCGGCGCAGCGCGCCGACGAGGTTGAGCGTCCCGTCGGCCTGACGGCCGGGACCGAAGAGGATCTCCTCGAGGGTGCCCGCCGTGCCCACCTCCACGCGCTCGCCGCGCGGCAGCTGCGGGTGGTGCGCCTCCGGGCCCCAGTGCCAGCCCTGCCCGGGCGCCTCCGCGGCCCGGGCGAGCGCCGCCCCGAGCATCGCGGCGTCGGCACCGCAGGCGATCGCCTTGACGAGGTCACCGGACGTGCCCACGCCGCCGTCGGCGATGACGTGGACGTAGCGGCCGCCGGACTCGTCGAGGTAGTCCCGACGGGCCGCGGCGACGTCGGCGACGGCGGTCGCCATCGGCGCGTGGATGCCGAGCGTCGTGCGCGTCGTGTGCGCGGCGCCGCCGCCGAACCCGACGAGGACGCCGGCGGCGCCCGTGCGCATGAGGTGCAGCGCGGCGGTGTAGGTGGACGCGCCACCGACGATGACCGGCACGTCGAGCTCGTAGATGAACCGCTTGAGGTTGAGCGGCTCGGCCACGCCGGAGACGTGCTCGGCGGAGACCGTGGTGCCGCGGATGACGAAGAGGTCGACGCCCGCGTCCACGACGGTCCGCCAGAACTGCTGGGTCCGCTGCGGCGAGAGCGCGCCGGCGACGCAGACGCCCGCGTCGCGGACCTCCTTGAGGCGCGCGGTGATGAGCTCTGCCTTGATCGGCTCGGCGTAGATCTCCTGCATGCGGGCGGTGGCGCGGTCCGGCTCGAGGTCCGCGACCTCGTCCAGCAGCGGCTCCGGGTCCTCGTACCGGGTCCACAGACCCTCGAGGTCGAGCACCGCCAGGCCACCCAGCTTCCCGAACGCCACCGCCGTGCGGGGGCTCGTCACCGAGTCCATCGGCGCGGCGACGATCGGCAGCTCGAAGTGGTACGCGTCGATCTGCCAGGTGGTGGAGACCTCCTCCGGGTCCCGCGTGCGCCGGGAGGGCACCACGGCGACGTCGTCGAAGGAGAAGGCGCGGCGACCGCGCTTGCCCCGGCCGATCTCGATCTCGTTGCTCACCGGCCCAGGTTACCGGCGGGGCGCGGGCGCCGTGTCGGTGCCCGGTGGCAGGGTGCAGCGCAGGAGGTGCCGAGATGAGCTGGACGGACCGTGGCGTGGTCGGCTTCGACACGGAGACGACGGGCGTCGACGTCGACCACGACCGCATCGTGAGCGCGGCGGTCGTCCACCGGGTGGGCGGAGCGGGCCGCGTCGTCACGACGACCACCACCTGGCTCCTCGACCCGGGCGTCGAGATCCCGCCCGGGGCGACGCAGATCCACGGCATCAGCACCGACGACGCCCGCCGCCACGGCCGCCCGGCGGCCGTGGCGCTCGACGAGATCGCCGCGGCCCTCGTCGGCGCCCAGCGGCGGGGCGAACCCGTGGTCGCGTACAACGCGTCCTTCGACCTCACGCTGCTCGACGTCGAGCTGCGCCGGCACGGCCTGCCGACGCTCCCGGAGCGCCTGGGCCGGGAGGTCGCGCCGGTCCTGGACCCGTTCGTCCTCGACCGCACGCTCGACCCGTACCGCCCGGGACCGCGGCGCCTGGGCGACCTCTGCGAGCGCTACGGCGTGACGACGTCGGCGCAGCTGCACCGCGCCGACGTCGACGTGCTGGCGACGCTCGACGTCCTCGCGCGGATGGTGGGGCTCTACCCGGAGCTCGCCGGGCGCACCCCCGCCGAGCTGCACGCGCAGCAGGCCGCGGAGCACCGGGAGTGGGCCGACATCTTCAACGCGGAGCTCCTCGCCCGCGGCGGGACGCGGACGGCGGCCGAGCCGCACTGGCCGGCCCGCGTCACGGTGTCCCGCCCCACCGAGACCGCGGCCCTGCTGGTGCGGCAGCACTGAACCGCCCCTGACCTGCGCGCCGACCGGCGGTGCACGAGACTGGCCGGCATGCGCCCGGACGTCGTCGATCACGCCGCCGTCTTCGACGCCCTGCCCACGCCGTACCTGGTGGTGACCCCGGAGCTCCAGATCGTCGCGGTGAACCGCGCCCACCTGC
>NZ_CAMPHH010000297.1 GCF_946885855.1 uncultured Actinotalea sp.
GGGCGCTCCGACCGGGCGGCGCGTGCTCGTCGTCGGGGCCGGGCCGGCCGGCCTGTCCGCCGCGTACCACCTGCGGCGCCTCGGGCACGACGTCACCGTCCGTGACGCCGGCGCCGAGCCCGGCGGGATGATGCGCTACGGCATCCCTGCCTACCGGCTGCCGCGCGACGTGCTCGACGGGGAGATCGCCCGGCTGGTCGCGACCGGCGTGACGCTGGAGATGGGCACGTCGGTGACCGATGCCGAGGCCGCGCTCGCCGAGGGCTGGGACGCCGTCTTCCTCGCCGTCGGGGCGCAGCTCGGTCGGCGGACGTACGTGCCTGCGGGGGAGGCCGCGCGGATCCTCGACGCGGTCGCCCTGCTCAAGGACGTCGCCGAGGGGGCCCGGCCCGTGCTCGGGCGGCGGGTGCTCGTCTACGGCGGCGGCAACACCGCCGTCGACGCCGCGCGCACCGCCCGGCGCCTGGGCGCCACGGACGCCGTCATCGTCTACCGCCGCACCCGCGACCGGATGCCCGCGCACGACGACGAGGTCGCGCAGGCCCTCGACGAGGGCATCCAGGTGCGCTGGCTGTCCACGGTCGCGCACGCCGACGCCGGCCTGGTGCGCGTCGAGCGGATGGAGCTCGACGAGTCCGGGTTCCCCCAGCCCACGGGCGAGTTCGAGGAGCTCGAGGCCGACGCGCTCGTGCTCGCGGTGGGCCAGGAGGCGGACCTGTCGCTGGTCGAGGGTGTGGCGGGCGTGGAGATCGTCGACGGGGTGGTGCAGGTCGACGGGCAGCTCATGACCGGGCGGCCGGGCCTGTTCGCCGGCGGCGACGCGACCCCGACCGAGCGCAGCGTCACCGTCGGCATCGGCCACGGCGCCCGCGCCGCGCGCGCCATCGACGCCTACCTCGGTGGCCCCGGCGTCACCCCGGTGACCTCGCCCGTCGCGCCCAACGCCCGGCCGACGTCGACCGTGGTCACCTACGACCTGCTCAACCCCTGGTACTACGCGGACGCCCCGCACGCCGTCCGGCCCCGCCTGGAGACCGCGCGACGTACCACGGGGTTCGAGGAGGTCGTCCAGGGGCTGACGGCCGACACGGCGCTGTTCGAGGCGCGGCGGTGCCTGTCCTGCGGGAGCTGCTTCGAGTGCGACAACTGCTACGGGGTGTGCCCTGACGACGCCGTCATCAAGCTCGGCGCGGGCGGGAGGTACGAGATCGACCTCGACTACTGCAAGGGCTGCGGGCTGTGCGCCGCCGAGTGCCCCGTTGGGGCCATCGAGATGGTCGCGGAACCGACGTGAGCCTGGACCGGCGGCGCGACGTGGCGGTGTCGCTCGGGCTGTCCGGGGCGGATGCCCCGGGGGGTCCATCACCCGCACGGGTGACCGAGCAAGATCGTCCGATGTCTCGGCTTGCGGACGCGCCGGGGACCCCCACGATGGTGCGGACACCCACGACGGGGGAGGAGGGTGCAGTGGCGGCGGTCCACCGGCAGCAGGGGAGGGAGCGCCTGCACCTCGTCCTCCAGTCCGGCGACGGCGCCGTCCGGACCGCCCGGCGGGCGGTCCAGCGCTGGGCCGACGGCGGCGGCGCCACGACCACCGACCAGCAGGTCCTCGCCCTGCTCACCACCGAGGTCGTCTCCAACGCCGTGCGCTACGGACCCGCCGACGCCGCGGTCGAGGTCGAGGCGACCAAGGAGCGCGGGCAGTTCGTGGTCCGCGTGGTCGACCGCAGCACCGAGCTGCCGGTCCTGCGCCGCCAGCCCGTCGAGGCCGTCGGCGGGCGGGGCGTGCAGATCATCGACCACCTCGCCACGGACTGGGGCGTCGAGCGGTGCCGCGGCGGCAAGGTCGTCTGGTTCCGGGTCCGGCCTGGTCGGACGATCCGGGGCGGCGGCGGACGGCCTTGATACCCCCGCGGGCCCGCGGGGTAGGGTGAAGGGCCTTCCTCTGCCCGGACCCCGCAGCGGTGAAGAAGCACGGAGCACGCGACGGTGACCCGCCGCACGTGCCGACGACGTCCCGGAGGAACGTGTGAACGAAGGCATCCCGACCCCTAGTGGCGAGCCCGGAGCCGTCCAGGTCCTCGAGGTGGACGGCTCGACGCACGTCGTGCTGTCCGGGGAGATCGACTCCGATCTCGGCCGGGACCTGCAGCAGGCGGCCGCGGACGCTGCGGTGGCGGGGCTGCCGATCGTCGTCGACACCCGGCGCGTCACGTTCATGGACTCCGCCGGCCTGGCGTTCATCGCCCGCCTGTGCGGCCGCGGCCAGGACCGCATCACCCTGCTCGTCGCCTCCCAGACCGTGCTGTTCCTGCTCGAGGTGACCGGCATGAAGGACGCCGTCGACATCGTCGACGTGCGGACCGAGGGGGACGCGGCGACCCTGCAGGGGTGAGCCTGCGCACCCTGACCCTCGCCGGCCGCACCGTCGCGTGCTTCGAGCGAGGGGAGCGGTCGGCGCCCGACGTCGTCCTGGTGCACGGGATCGGCGTCTCCTCCCGCTACTTCGCGCCGCTGGAGCGCGACCTCAGCCGCGACGCGCACGTCGTGGCCCCCGACCTGCCGGGGTTCGGGCGCAGCCGCGTTCCCGACGAGCCGGCGCTGAGCGTCGGCGAGCACGCCGACGTGCTCGCGGCGCTCGTCGAGGAGCTGGCGCTGGACCGCCCCGTCGTCGTCGGGCACTCCATGGGGGCGCAGTTCGTCACCGAGCTCGCGGTGCGGCGACCGGAGCTGGTCGGCGGCATCGTGCTGCTCGGCCCGGTGACGGACCCGGCGGCGCGGTCGGTCGTGCGGCAGGGGCTGCGGCTGGCCGCCGACACCCCGCGCGAGCCTGCCCGCGGGGCCGTGCTGCAGGCGCGGGAGTGGCTGCGCACGGGCGTGCGGTGGTACGTCGAGACCGCGCGACGGATGGTCGAGTACCGCATCGAGGAGCGGCTGCCGCTCGTCACGGTGCCCGTCGCGGTGGTGCGTGGCGGGCGGGACCCCGTGGCGCCGTCGGCGTTCGTGGGGCGGCTCGCCGCGTCCGCGCGGGACGGCACCGTCACCGAGGTGCCCGGCGCGGCGCACCTGGTCCACTGGTCCCGGCCCGACGCGGTGCGCGCGGTCGTCGCGCAGGTGCGGGGGAGGTCGGTGTCGTGCTGAGGGGTGCCGCCCGCGCCGTCGGAGCCCTGGGCGGCCTCGTCCGGCGGGCGCGGCGGGAGCTGCGGCGCGCCGTCTGGCGGGTCCTCGACTACGGGTACGTGGTGCGGCTGCAGGTCGTCGGGGCGCTGTCCCCGCGCGGCGCGGAGGACTTCCGCCGGCAGCAGCACCCGGTGCCCCCCGCGGTCGTGCTCGTGCCGGGGGTGTACGAGAGCTGGCACTTCCTGCGGCCGCTGGCGCACCGGCTGCATGCCGCGGGGCACGCCGTCCACGTGCTGCCGGCGCTGGGCTACAACCGCGGGCCCGTCGACGACGCCGCGCGCGTCCTCGGGCGGCACCTGGCGGTGCACGACCTGCGGGACGTCGTCGTCGTCGCCCACAGCAAGGGCGGGCTCATCGGCAAGCTCGCGATGCTGCGGGAGGACCCTGACGGCCGGATCCGGTGCCTGGTGGCGGTCGGGACGCCGTTCGGCGGGTCCGCGCTCGCCCGGTACGTGCCGCTGCGGGCGGTGCGGGCGTTCGTGCCGACGAACCCGCTCTTCGCGACGCTCACCCAGGAGGAGGACGTCAACCGCCGGATCGTCTCCGCGTACAGCGTGTGGGACCCGCACATCCCCGCCGGGAGCGAGCTCGCCGGGGCGCGGAACGTGGTGCTGCGCACGCCCGGGCACTTCCGCGTGCTCGCGGACCCGGAGCTGGCGCGGCTGGTCGACGAGGTCGTCGCGGGGGCGGCTTCGGCGTCACCCGCGCCGCCCGCGCTCACCTGACCCGACTAGATGGTGGGCAGGGTCTGATGTGTATACGAGTCAGAGCCACTGCTGCTCCTCCTCGTCGAGCCCACCGCCGGCCTCGACGTGTTCGCCCCCCGCCGGGAG
>NZ_CAMPHH010000298.1 GCF_946885855.1 uncultured Actinotalea sp.
GGGTCACCGGGTCCGGCGGCGGCGGGGGCGGCTGACGCACCTGGGGCTGCGGCTCGGACTCCTGCTCCGGGGTGTCCTCGCGCGGGGTCTTGCTCTCGTCGGGGGTCGGGTCGAACGCGACCCAGCCGTGCCCGGCGAAGGCGATCTCGACCCAGGCCTCGACGTCGTCGCCGGTGAGCGTGACCTCCTCGGCGCCCGCGTCCTCCTCATCCGGCACCAGCCCGAGGACGACCCGCGCGGGCAGCCCCATCTCCCGGGCCATGAGCGCCATCGCCGACGCGTACTGCTCGCCGTCGCCGACCATGAGGTCCCCGGTGAGCAGGGTCGTCAGGCGGTCGGCGCCGTGACCGGACAGCGACGGGTGGTCGCCGGACTCCACGAGGCCGTGGCTGAACCAGCCGCGCTCCCGCAGCCCGAGCGCCAGCGCCTCCGCCACGAGCGCCGGCGTCGATGCGGTCCCGGCGATCTCCCCCGCGAGGAGCGGCACCGCCTCGGGCACCGCGCGGGGCTCCGGCAGCCGCACGGCGCCGACGGCGGCACCACCCAGCTCGTCCGGCTCGACGGCCGGCGGCACGACGACGTCCGCGGTGTACCGGGTCCCGTCCGGCACGCCGTCGGTCAGGACGGCCGTCCCGGTCGCGTCGTTGTAGCGCAGGTCGCTCGCGCGCTCGAGGGCGGCCGGACCGGCGAAGTCGATCCGCTCCGCATAGCCGACGGTCGGCAGCCACACGCCGGGCAGTGCGTGCACCTCGACCTCGACCGTGGCCCGCTCGCCCCGCTCGCTCACGCCGATCGTCTCGCCGACGCGCCGGAAGCGGCCCGAGCCCTCCGCCGCCTCGGCGCCCGCGACGTTCCACACCACGCCGTCGAAGGCGTCCATGGTCGCCAGCCGCACGGCGGCACCCTCGGGCAGGCCGCGGACCGTCACCAGGTCCGTCTCCCGCCAGTCCTTGACGAACCGCCGGAACGAGGACAGCGGGCTGGCCTGGTCCCGCGGGTCGAACGGCGGGACGATCTCGTCGCGCAGCACGAACCGCGGGCGGTCCTGCCCGAGCGCCGGCCCGAGCACGGCGCCCCCGGTCACCGCGACCCCCACCAGCACGACCCCGGAGACCACGCGGCGGAGGGCGAGAGTGCCGCGGCGCCAGGCGACCCACACGAGCAGGACCGCCGCCAGCACCGTCCCGGCCACGACGGGCCCGACGACGTCCTTGGTGCCGAGCAGCACGGCGAGCAGCAGTGTCAGGAGCGGCACCACGGCGGCGCCGGCACCCGCGCGCGCGTCGAGCCGGCGCGCGAGCGAGACGCCCACGAGCGTCCCGGCGTAGGCGAGCAGGAGCGGCGCGACGAGCAGGTTGCCGCTGCCGCCGAGGGACGGGTCCAGCGTGAGCACCTCGCGCCAGACGGTGATCGCGCCGCGCAGCAGGAGCAGGACCGACGTCGGCGTCGGCAGGACGGCGTGGAGCGTGGTCGTGGGAGCCGCGAGCGCAGGCCCGATCACCAGGTAGGCGACGACGGCGGTCGCGACCGTCACCGGGCCGCTCCAGCGCCGCGCGGCCGCGACGACGGCGAGCACCGCGCCCGCCACCGTGCCCCCGACGACAGCCGGCAGCGCCGCACGCCACCCGTACACCGGGACGAGGGGCAGGAGGACGAGCACCTGCGCGAGGGCCAGCACCGCCGCGTCGACCGCCGGGCGCGAGCGCGGTGCCCGGACCTGCGTCTCGAGCACGACCGCCGGCGCCGTCACGAGCCCACCACCCGCCGCAGGACGCGCGGCAGGTCCGCGAGCGTGCCGAGCGTCGCCACCGACAGCGTGCCGTTCGTCGCGACCTCGACCTCGGCACCCCGCTCGCAGCGCAGGACGACCGTGCGGACGCCGGCGGGCACGCGCCGGGCGTGGGCTCGCAGGTCTGCACCCGAGGTCGCCGACCCGGTGACGAGGACGACGACGGTCGCGTCCGCGGCCTCACGCGCCACGCGACCGGCGAGCCGGTCGGTGCCCCCGCCGTCGGCGGCGGACTCGAGCCCGGCGCAGTCGTCGAGCAGCAACGGCGGGGTGTCCGTGCGCAGCGTCCCCTCCCCCGCGAGCACCGTCAGCTCCCGCTCGTCCCGCAGCGCCTGCACGCCGAGCGAGGCGACGGCCGCGACCGCGACCTCGAACTCGTCCGCGTCGGCGTAGGCGCTCGTCGCGGTGGCCAGCGCGATGGCGGTGTGGGTGCGGCGGGTGTCCTCGAACTGGCGCACCACGAGCTGCCCGGTCCGCGCGGTCGTGCGCCAGTGGATGTGCCGCCGGTCGTCGCCCGCGACGTAGTCCCGCAAGGCGTGGAAGGACATGTCGGAGTCCGACACGACGCGGGTCGCCTGGCCCTCGAGGTCGCGCAGCAGCCCGGACGACGCCCCGCCGAGCGACACGAGCTCGGGATGCACGTAGAGGTCGACGGGCTCGGTCCAGCGCACCCGGCGGTGCAGGAGCCCGAGGGGGTCGCCCCGCACCGACCGCACCGGTCCGACGACGACGACGGCGCGGCGGGTGGTCGGGATCGCGAAGACCTCCTCGTGCCGGGCGCCCGGCCCGAGCGAGGGCAGACCGAGGTCCGCCACCGCCCGGCCCACGGGCAGCTCCAGGCGGGCCGGCAGCAGCCGGCCCCGGGAGGTGTTGCGCACCTCGAGCCGCCCGACGGCGCGGCGGCCCACGGTGACCCGGTGCTCGGTGAGCTCGAGCGTCACCGCGTAGGTCGACCGGCCGAGGACCAGCAGCGCCGCGACGGCGAGCGCCGCCGCGAGGGTCGCCGCGACGACGGTCAGCTCCACCCAGCCGAGCCACCAGCCGAGGCCGCCAAGCACGAGGGTCGCGCCGAGCGCCGTCCACCCCAGCCCCGAGACCACACCGGTGGGCCGGAGCCGCCGACGGCGGTCCGGTCCGGCGTCGCGGGGGGCGCGGCGCTCGCTCGTGCCGCGCGGCGCGCGGCGGGGGGACGACGGCACGTCAGACGCGCGCCGCCGGCGGCGGGGTCTCGGCGAGGATCCGGGTGAGCACCTGGCGGGCCGTGGCGCCGGCGAACTCCGCCTCGGTCTCGAGGATGATGCGGTGCTCGAGCACCGGGGGCACGAGGAGCTTGACGTCGTCGGGGATGACGTACGCCCGACCCTGCGAGGCTGCCCAGACCTTGCCGCAGCGCACGAGGGCGAGGGCCCCGCGGACGCTGGCACCGAGCGCCGTCTGCGGGTCCGTGCGTGTGGCCTCGGTCAGCCGGGCGACGTAGTCCAGGACGGCCCCGTCGGTGTGGACGGTCGCGGCGAGCTGCGCCATGTCACCGACCGCCGTCGTCGTGATCGTCGGCGTGAGGTGCGCGGTGCGGTCCCGCTCCGCGGAGCCGGCGAGGATCTCCACGGTCGACGCGTGGTCCGGGTAGCCGAGCGAGGTCTTCATGAGGAAACGGTCCAGCTGCGCCTCCGGCAGCCGATAGGTGCCCGCCTGCTCGATGGGGTTCTGCGTCGCGATGACCATGAACGGGCGGCCGACCGGGTGCGAGACCTTGTCCACCGTGACCCTGGACTCCTCCATGACCTCCAGCAGCGCCGACTGCGTCTTCGGGGAGGCACGGTTGATCTCGTCCGCGAGGACGACGGAGGCGAACACCGGTCCCTCGTGGAACTCGAACCGGTGGGTGTTCTGGTCGTAGATCGTCACCCCGGTGACGTCCGAGGGCAGCAGGTCCGGCGTGAACTGGATGCGGCTGTGGCTGCCCTGCACGGTCGCCGCGATCGCCTTCGCCAGGCTCGTCTTCCCGGTCCCGGGCGCGTCCTCGAGGAGCAGGTGCCCCTCGGCGAGCATGCAGGTCAGCGCGAGGCGGACCACGTGGTCCTTGCCCAGCACGGCCTGGCCCACGTTCGCCACGAGCGCGTCGAACGTCTCGGCGAACCAGGCGCTCTGCTCGGGTGTCATCGTCACGGTGCTCCTACGGGTTCGGCTCGGCCGGTGGGTCGGTCGGCGGGTCGGTCGGCGG
>NZ_CAMPHH010000299.1 GCF_946885855.1 uncultured Actinotalea sp.
GTACTCATCACCGCCGACGGAGCCCCCGACCGACCCGCGCGCCTGATCCGACGTCGTCAGCGGCCGAGCAGCCCCGCCATCCACGCCTCGATCTCGTCCGGGCGCCGCGGCAGCGCGGCGGAGAGGTTCTCGTTCCCGTCGGCGGTGATGAGTACGTCGTCCTCGATCCGGACGCCGATGCCCCGGTACTCCTCGGGCACGGCCAGGTCGTCCGCCTTGAAGTACAGGCCGGGCTCGATCGTGAACACCATGCCGGGCTCGAGCACCGCGTCCAGGTACATCTCGCGCCGCGCCTGCGCGCAGTCGTGCACGTCGATGCCGAGGTGGTGGCTCGTGCCGTGGACCATCCAGCGCCGGTGGAACTGGCCCTCGGGGTCGAGGGACTCCTCGGCCGTCCCGGGCAGCAGCCCCCACTCGGCGAGACGCGCGGCGATGACCTCCATCGCGGCGGCGTGCACGTCGCGGAACCGCGAGCCGGGGCGGGCGACCGCGAAGGCCGCGTCGGCCGCGTCGAGCACGGCCTGGTAGATCCGGCGCTGCACGTCGGTGAACTCGCCGTCCACGGGCAGGGTGCGCGTCACGTCGGCGGTGTAGAGGGAGTCGACCTCGACGCCCGCGTCGACGAGGACCAGGTCCCCGGCACGTACCTCGCCGTCGTTGCGCGTCCAGTGCAGCGTGGTCGCGTGGTCGCCGGACGCGGCGATCGTCTCGTAGCCGACGGCGTTGCCCTCTTCACGCGCGTGCCCGTCGAAGCTCGACTCGATGACCCGCTCGCCGCGGCGGTGCGCGACGGCGCGGGGCAGGTGGCGCACGATGCGCTCGAAGCCCGCGACGGTCGCGGCGACGGCGGCGCGCATCTGCTCCACCTCGTACTCGTCCTTGACCAGGCGCAGCTCGCTGAGGGCCTCGGCGAGCTCGGCGTCCGCCGCCGCGAGCTCCTCGGCCGACGCCGCGCCCGCCCGGACCTCGTCGACCTGGGCCGCGACGGCGTCGTCGGCGCCCGGGACGACGCGCACGCGCACGCCGCCCTCGCCGGCATCCTTGGCGATCGCGTCGACGAGCTCCGCGAGCGCCGCCGTACGCACGCCGGTGAGCGCCGCGAGGTCCTCGAGCGTCGGACGGGCGCCGACCCAGAACTCCCCGTAGCGGGCGTCGGCGAAGAACTCCTCGGTGTCGCGCCCGGCGAGGGGACGGAAGTACAGGACCGCCTCGTGGCCCCCGTCGTCGGTGGGGTGCAGGACGAGGACGGCGTCGGGCTCCTGGTCCGTACCCAGGCCGGTGAGGTGCGCGAACGCCGAGTGCGGGCGGAACCGGTAGTCGGTGTCGTTGGACCGGGTCTTCAGCGGCCCGGCCGGCAGGACGAGGCGCTCGCCCGGGAAGAGCTCGCTGATCCGCGCGCGGCGGGCCGCGGCGAACGGGGCCGACGGCAGGGGAGCCGGCGTCCCGGCCGGGCGGTCGGCCCAGCGGTCGGCGATGAACCGGCGGAACGCGTCCGACGACGGCCGCTGCGACCGGTTCGACCCGCGGTCGGCCAGCGCCTGGTCCTTCGGGGAGGCCTCGGGGGCCGGCTGCGGGGTCGTCCGCGACGCCTGGTCCTGGGCCGGGGTGCTGGGGGTGCCGGGTGCGGCGGTGCTCTCCGTCATGGCCCCATGGTGGCACCGCCCGCCGACGAGCACCGTCACGGGGCACCGGAGCCCGCACCCCCGGCCGTATCCTGGGCGATCGTGCGCATCGACCTCCACACCCACTCGACGGTCTCCGACGGGACCGACGCCCCGGGGGAGGTCGTCGCGGCCGCGGCCGCCGCGGGCCTGGACGTCGTCGCGCTGACGGACCACGACTCGACCGCCGGGTGGGACGAGGCCGGCGCGGCGGCGCGCGAGCACGGGATCGTCCTCGTGCCCGGCATGGAGGTCTCCTGCCGGGCGGGCGGCGTCAGCGTCCACCTGCTCAGCTACCTGCACGACCCGACCGACGCCGCCCTCCTCGCCGAGCTCGAGCTCACGCGGGACTCGCGGCTGCACCGCGCGCACCGGATGGTCGAGCTCCTCGCGCGGGACCTCGAGATCACCTGGGCCGACGTCGAGGCGCAGACGGAGGCCGGCACGACCGTGGGCCGCCCGCACGTCGCGGACGCGCTCGTCGCGCTCGGCCACGTCCCCGACCGCTCGGCGGCGTTCGACTCGCTCCTGGCCACGGGCTCGCGCTACTACGTCCCGCACCACGCGCCCGACGCCGTGCACGCCGTACGGCTCGTCCGCGCCGCGGGCGGCGTGCCGGTCATGGCGCACCCGGCCGCCTCGGTGCGCGGCGCCGTCGTCGGTGACGAGACGATCCGCCGCATGGCGGACGCCGGTCTCGCGGGCCTGGAGGCGCACCACCGCGACCACACGAGGTCCCAGACCCAGCACCTCCTGGACCTGGCAGACTCGCTCGGGCTCCTCGTCACCGGGTCCAGCGACTACCACGGTGCCGGCAAGCCCAACCTCCTCGGTGAGCGCACGACGGCGCCCGAGGTGCTCGAGCGGATCGTGGACCAGGGACGGTGGCCGGTGGTGGGTCGGTGAGCGACGTCGTCGACGCGAGGACGCTCGCGGAGGTGTTCGTCACGCTCTTCGTGATCATGGACCCGCCCGGGACGGTGCCGATCTTCCTCGGGCTGACGGGCGCCATGACCGGGCGGCAGCGCAACCGCGCGGCGCGGCAGGCGATCCTCGTCGCGTTCGGCGTCATCGTCAGCTTCGCGCTGTTCGGTCAGCAGCTCCTGTCCTACATGCACATCTCGCTGCCCGCCCTGCAGGCCTCCGGCGGCCTGCTGCTGCTCCTGGTGGCGATGGAGCTGCTCACGGGGAAGATGGAGTCGGCCGCCCAGCCGTCCGGGGCGACGGGCGTCAACGTGGCGCTCGTGCCGCTGGGCACGCCCCTGCTCGCCGGACCGGGCGCGATCGTGGCGACGATGGTGTTCGTGCAGCGCGCCGAGGACCTGGCGGACTGGGTGGCGATCGCGCTCGGGATCATCGGGGTCCACGTGTGCCTGTGGCTGTCCATGCGCTTCGCCAACGTCATCCACCGCGTGCTCAAGGACAGCGGGACGATCCTCATCAGCCGCATCGCGGGCCTGCTGCTCGCGGCCATCGCCGTGCAGCTCGTCGCCGACGCGGTGCGGGCGTTCATCCAGGCGGGCTGACCGGCCGAGCTCAGCCGGGGCGCTCGCGGCCCGCCACGTGGACGACGACGTCCCGGCTCCCCGTCGCGCCGACGGGCCCGGGCTCGCCCGGGGCGCGCACGCCGAGGCGGCGGGCCTCGCGCGCCGCGAGCAGGTCGAGGGCGACCGGGTCCCGCTCCCGCCAGCCGGCGACGTCGTCGTCCGTGAGCGAGCGCAGCGGCGCGTGCGTCAGGGTGCGCAGGGCGAGGAGCTCCCGTCCGCCGGGACTCGCCACCAGCCGGCGGCCGACGGCGGCCCGGCGCACCTGTCGCCAGCGGTGCACCGCCCAGCCGGCGAGGACGACGAGGACGGGCCAGGCCGCGACGGCCAGGGCCGCCAGCAGCGCGGCCCGCGCGACGCCGTCCTGCACCGCGGTGCCCGCCGCCGCGAGGCCGGCCGCCGCGTCCCCGGCGCCGTCGAACGGGGCCTGGAGCTCGTCCCCGACGAGCGGCGTGCGCGCGACCCCGTCGCCGGCGGCGCGCAGCCGGTCCTCGAGGGCCCGTCCCGCGTCCTCGAGCGTGCGCCCGGGGCCGGCGAGGCGGCCGACCTCCGCGTGCACCGCCCGACCGACGGCGACCCAGGCGGCGACCCACGCGACGACGAGCACGTCGCCGGTGGCCTGCCGCGCCCGGAGCGCGGGGACGTCCGCGTAGAGCCCCATCCCCGCATGCTGCCGGGCTACGGGCAGGCGCGCCCGGGGAGCGGGGGCCGCGACGTCCCCGGCGCGCCCGGGCGCTTATAAACATATCCGAGCCCACGAGACACGGATCGGTCGGGGGTTGCGGGGTGTGGGTG
>NZ_CAMPHH010000300.1 GCF_946885855.1 uncultured Actinotalea sp.
GGCCGAGGGGGCCGACGGGGGCGGGTAAGGCCGGCGGTCGACCCTGACTGCCGGCTGGCCGTGCCGGCCGCCCGCCGGCGCGGTCCGTCAGGGCCGCAGGCCGAACACATGCAGGCCCAGATCCGCGCTGAGCGCCCTGGTGCCCGCGCACGCTCGTGCCGTGCTCGTCCAGCGGCGGGCTGACCACCGCACCCCCGAGGACGCCGGGCGCCGCGAGCACGATCGCGCCGGAGACGCTCGACTTGGCCGGGACGCCGACCTCCCGCATCCACCGGCCCGAGCCGTCGTACACGCCGCAGGTCGCCATGACGGAGACCACGTCGCGGGCGACGGCCTCCGAGACCACGCGCTCGCTCGACACGGGGTTGCGCCCACCGCAGGCGAGGGTCGCGCCCATGACGGCGAGCGCTCGGGCGTCGACGAGGACCGCGCATGCCCGGGCGTAGACCGCCACGGCGTCGTCGGCGCTGACGTGCAGCGTCCCCTCGGCGCGCATGAGGTGGGCGAGGGCGTGGTTGCGGTCCCCGAGCAGGTGCTCGCTGCGGGCCACGTCGTCGTCGACCTCGAGGTCCTCGGCGGCGAAGGCCGACAGGCCCCGCAGGATGCGTGCCGTGCGGCCCTCGACGTCGCCGCCGTCGACGACCGCGGCCGTGAGGAGCGCGCCGGCGTTGACCATCGGGTTCGGTGGGCGACCGGTCCCGCTCTCGAGCTTGATCGCGTCGAAGGCCTCCCCGGTCGGCTCGATGCCGACGCGGTGCAGCGCCTCACCATCGGTGTCGGTCAGGGCGAGGGCGAAGAGGAAAGGCTTGACGGCCGACTGGATGCTGAACCGCACGTCCGCCTGGGCGCTGGCCCGCACCGAGCCGTCGCGGTGCACGAGCGCGAGGCCGCACAGGTCGGGGTCCGCGGCCGCCAGCTGCGGGATGCTCTCGTCCACGGTCCCGCCGCCCTCGGCCAGCAGGCGCTCGCGGAGGCGGTCCAGGTCGTCGTCGCGGGCGTCGGCGTGGCGGCTCATCCGCCGAGCCTGCCAGGCGGGTGGGCCCGGCACGACCACGCGATGGACTCACCGCGCCCGGCACGACCACGCGATCGCCCTCTTGGCCCTGGCGGGCGCCTGCACCGCCGGCGCCGGACCGGAGCCCTCGCCGACGCCCACGGCCGCGACAGCGGCACCCGAGGCGGAACCGGAACGGACGCGGAGGCCGAGCCCGGGCCGCCGTCCTCGCCGCGCCGGCGGGGGAGACCGTGTCCGTCCTCCTCCCGTTCGCCGGCCTCGTCGAGGACGTCCCGGTCCTGCCGTCGGACCACCCGGCCGCCGCCGACGTCCCGACCGTTGCCGAGATCGTCAGTGCGGAGGACATCAGCGGCGAGGGCCTGGTGGTCGATGCCGCCCCCTGGAGTCCTACCGCGTCCTGGAGGAGGGGCTGATCCGCACGAGCGAGATCGGGGAGGAGGTCTCCGTCGCCATCGACGCCGACGTGCTGTTCGACTTCGGCAGCGCGGACCTGACTGCCGAGGCGGACGCCGCCCTGCAGGCCGCGGTCCAGCAGATCCAGGGGGCCGAGGGTGTCCTGCGCGTCGTGGGCCACACCGACGACCAGGGCCCCGACGACCTCAACCAGCGGCTGTCCGAGGAGCGGGCGGGGTCCGTCGCGAACCGTCTCGCCGCGCTCACCGACCTCGGGAGTCTGGACGTCGTCCAGGAGGGGCGCGGCGAGCAGGAAGGTCCCGGCGACGGGCGAGCTCCCTCCGGCGGGCGGTCCCGTGGGCTCTGCCGCCGACGGGGTCCTCGTGGAGCGCGAGGACGGCTCCGCGGTGCAGGTGCAGGTCGAGTCGGTCCGGGAGGTCGATCGGGTCCTGGTGGGCACCCTCCTGCTGGAGCCGGACGAGCCGGGCGCGGGCGTCGGCTGGGCCGTCGACGCCGTCGCGGGCGACGTGCGCGGCGGACTCGCCCCGTCTCTCAACAGCGCAGTCGTGTCGGTCACCCTGCTGCAGGGAGCCGAGCGCGTGCATGCGCTGGACTACGTGAACCCGGGGTCCGAGCGTGGTCTGAGGTTCCCGCTGGCGGACCTGTTCCTCTACCCCAGCGACCGTCCGACGCGCGTGACGGTCGTGTGGCCAGGGCTCGAGGCCGATGCGGTGACCGTGGACCGGCCGACGACGTTCCTCGCCGGCGGGCGGGTCGAGGCGTCGGAGCCCTGGCGGATCGCCGACGTGCCGGTCGTGCGGTCCAGGGCCGACCAGGGCTGAGCGCAGGGCCTTCGGTGCCGGCGCCCGCCGGTGGGCTCGTCGTGGTCAGTCGGCTGCGGACACGATCCAGATGTGGTTGCCGTCCGGGTCGCGCAGCGAGAACAGCAGGGGTGCGCCGGGCATCTGGTCCGGCGTCGGGTCCATGTCGATCCCGCCGACGGCGCTGAGACGGGCGTGCTCGGCGAGCACGTCCGGGACCTCGACACCGATCGACGAGCCGCCGGGCGTGCCGTCCATCGGCGGGTTGAGGGCGAGCCGCGCCAGGGAGCCGGGCGGCGCGACCTCGAGCCAGCGGTACTGGTCCTCGGGGCCGAAGCGCTGGTCGCCGCGGACCTCCCAGCCGAGCCGGTCCCGGTAGAAGTGGAGGGCGGCGTCCTGGTCGGAGACGCTGAACATGGCGGTCGCGAGGGAGGCCTGCGGGGCCGGTGTGGTGGTCATGCTGGTACCGACCGGTGGTGGGCCTGGCACTCATCGGGTGGCTTGTGGACGGATCGTCCGTGGTCCGTGACCGCCGGGGACACTGCCTGCATGATTCTCGAGCACGCGCTCCTCGACGTGAGATCCGGCCGGGAGGAGGCCTTCGAGCAAGCCTTCGCCGAGGCGAGGGCGATCATCGCGGCGTCGCCGGGGTTCATGGGCCTCGTCCTCACGCGCTGTCTCGAGCGGCCCGGCACGTACCTGCTCCTGGTCCGGTGGCGCACGCTCGAGGACCACACCGTGGGCTTCCGTGGTTCCGCGGCCTACGACCGGTGGCGGGCACTGCTGCACCACTTCTACGACCCGTTCCCGACGGTCGAGCACTTCACGCCGGTCCTGGAGGCCTGACCGGGCCGGCCGACCTACCCTGGCCCTCGCGGCGGGTGGACGGATGTCGTGCGCCGCGAATGGAGGACGATCATGACCAGGTTCGTCGTGGACCCCAGCGCGGTGCTGCACCTCGCCGAGGAGGGCATCCAACCCGCGCCCGGCCACGAGCTGCTCGCCCCCACGCTCCTGCGCTCCCAGGTGCTCTCCCGTCTGCACGAGGCGGTGCACCGCGGTGACCTGCCCGACGGTGCCGCGCGGGACCTCCTCGCCCGGATCGGGAAGATCAAGATCCGGCTGCTCGGTGACGCCGTCCTGCGTCGCCGGGCGTGGGAGGTCGCCGACCGCCTCGGCTGGTGGGAGACCTACGGCGCGGAGTACGTCGCCCTCACGCAGCTGCAGGGCGACGCCCTGGTGACCCGGGAGGACGAGTTCGCCCGGGCGGTCGACGGCGTCGTGCCGCTCGCGACGATCGACGACCTGCTCTGAGGAGTCGTGGCGCCCGCGGTCGTGCGCTGCCGGTCCGGCCTTCCGGCCCCGACCGCCCCCCGACCCGTGTGATCGGCTTCACGCGCTCCGGAGATATCTCGATGTGAAGAGATCTTCGCGCCCGGGCTACCATCGCGGGGGCGACGCGGCCACGAACGGCCGCGGCCGATTCGACGGAAGGGCGACAGGGTGGACCTGTTCGAGTACCAGGCACGGGACGTCTTCGAGAAGCACGGGGTGCCCGTGCTCGGCGGCATCGTCGCGACCACGCCCGGGGAGGCTCGCGCCGCGGCGGAGCAGCTCGGTGGCGGAACCGTCGTGGTCAAGGCGCAGGTCAAGACCGGCGGCCGCGGCAAGGCGGGCGGCGTCAAG
>NZ_CAMPHH010000301.1 GCF_946885855.1 uncultured Actinotalea sp.
ACAAGGGGGTGAACGAGGTGGCCTCACGCTTCGACGCCCTCCTCCGCTTCGCCAGCTTGAACCTGGGTCGACAGCTCGGCGCAGAGGTCACGCCAGCTCTCTCTCGCAAGGAGCTAGCCGAGCCCGCGCTGCGGACCCAGTCGCTCGTCGCATCGCTCTGCCAGGACGGTCGGCTCGAGGGCTCGATCAGGATCCCTTCGACAGTCGGGCCCCTGGTTCTCACGGTCGACCTGCGCGCCGGGACCGTCACCTGCCACGTCGACATCGACGCACCCAAGGAAGGGCGGGCGACGACCAGGGTCAACTGGCTCATCCGGCAGCTCAAGGCGGCCCCGGACGCCCTCCGGGTGGAGGCATTCGCTGCCCACAGCCGCGGCCCTGGGACCGCGGAGCTCCTGCGCGACGTCAGGGAGACGCCGGCGAAGCTCGTCGCGGACCCAGCACGCGAGCTGAGGATGTTCCGGGTCGCTCTGACCAGCCCGATGGGAACCAAGCGCGGTCGCGGCCGCGGCTCCTTCATCGACTCGGTTCTGGACGCCATCGACACCTTCTACGCAGAGGTCATGCAGCACCTCAAGGCGTGGTCGGCGGCGCCGCCCAGGATGCGCTCGGACGCGGAGGCAACCGCACAGCAGGAGCCCGTCGCGCCGGCCCTCGTGTCCACGGCCCTCTCGTCCCAGGACGGCGCCGAGGTGCCACCAGCTGTCGATCGGCAGGATGCCGGCGGGTCCAACTGACGAAAGCACCCGAGCCGCGATGACGGAACCACCGCAACCCCAGCAGTGCGTCATCGCCCCGGCTATAGGGCCCAGCCATGCCGTCTCAGCGCGTGATCGACAGGGCACCAGAGCCTGTCCACAATCTGAGACAAACCGCTGACCACACGCTGACCACGGCCCCAAAACGACCCGCAGCGACCCCTGCGCGCAGGGCACCGAAACAGACTTCGACCTGCGCAAACACCCTGTGCGCCTGGGCAGATTCGAACTGCCGACACCCGCTTTAGGAGAGCGGTGCTCTATCCCCTGAGCTACAGGCGCTCGGACCAGACGGCCCCAGCAGCGCCCCGAGCGGACGGGCCGCTCACAGCGCCCCGCCAGCCTACCGGCCCTCCTCCCCTGCGTGCCCCCGGTCGCCGTCGGCCCAGGGCGCACGTCAGGACGCGAGGCTCGCGCCCGCCACCACGCCGGCCGTCACGCTCCAACCCGCAGATGCCTCGGGCACAGGACCGGGGCGACGCGCTGGTTTGTGCTGACGGGCGACGTCGCGCCGGCCGCACGACGCACGGCGCAGTGCCATGCTGCGTCGATGACGACCTACTCCCGCACCAAGGAGTTCGAGGGCGCGACCTTCGTCAGGGCGAGCTTCAAGGGCGCGAAGGTCCGGTTCTCCGACGTCAGCGGTGTCACGATGCGGGCCGTCGACGTGGACGGCCTCGACATCGACAGCCACGACCTGTTCTTCGGCCACCTCTACGTCAACGGCGTCGACGTCGTGCCCCTGGTGGACGCCGAGCTCAACCGGCAGTTCCCAGGTCGCGAGCTGCAGAAGGCCGGGACGCCCGAGGGCCTGCGGGAGGGCTGGGTCGCGGTGCAGGCGGCCTGGCGCGAGACGGTCGAGGACACTCCCCCGGAGCTGCGCGACTCCCACGTCGAGGACGAGTGGTCCCTGGCCCAGACCCTGCGGCACCTGGTGCTCGCCACCGACGCGTGGCTGCGCGGCGGGATCCTGCGGATGGAGCAGCCGTTCCACGAGATCGGGCAGATCTTCACCGGTGCGGCGGAGATGGGCTTCGACACGTCCGTCTTCCGGACCGACGAGCCCACCTGGGACGAGCTCCTCGCGGTGCGCGCCGAGCGTCAGCAGCTGGTCACGGACTTCCTCGCCACGGTCACCCCGGAGCAGCTCGCCGAGGAGCGCGACGACCCCTGGGGCGGCGGTGGCGAGTGGCACCCCACGGTGGGCGACTGCGTCCGCGTGATCCTCGAGGAGGAGTGGGCGCACCTGCGCTACGTCCGCCGGGACCTCGCGCTGCTGCGCTGAGCCCGACGCCCCGCCCGGTCGCGCCCGCCGGTGACCCGTGCACACAGTGGGGAGCGGGCGCACGCGCCCGCACCGTCCGACGCAGCAACCCGACCTCCAGGAGGGGCCATGGCGCAGGAGCAGCAGGGCAGCCTCGTACGACTCAAGGACGCCGACCTGACGGTGAACCCGGACGAGGACATCCGAGGGCGGAAGGTCCTCGACCCGGACGGGGAGGACATCGGCACCGTCGACGCCCTGCTCGTCGACGAGGCGGACCGCAAGGTCCGCTTCCTGGAGGTCGGCTCGGGCGGGTTCCTCGGCATCGGGGAGAAGAAGCGCCTCATCCCCGTCGACGCCATCACCGGCATCGGCGACGAGGTCCGCGTGGACGTGACCCGGCAGACCATCGCCGGCGGCCCCGCCTACGACCCCGAGGTCCTCGAGTACTCGCCCGACTACTACGGCGAGCTCTACGGGTACTACGGGTACGCCCCGTACTGGATGCCCGGGTACGTCTACCCCTACCCCGTCCGATAGGGGCGCGGTCAGTACGCGACCCGCTCCTCGAACGCGAGCCACGCCCGCATCGGCGCGTCCGCCCCCGCGACGCGGCGCTCGAGGACCGGCATCGGCCACGTCGAGCGGTCGTGCGCGAGGAGCTCGTAGAACTCGCGGTCGTCGAACCCGGCGCGGGCCGCGTCGTCCCGGTTCGCCGCGTAGACGACGCGCCCGACGTGCGCCCACAGGCACGCGGTCAGGCACAGGGGGCACGGCTCGCAGGAGCTGTAGACGGTCGCGCCCGCGAGCGCGAAGTCCCCGGTCGCCCGGCACGCCGCACGGATCGCCTCGATCTCCGCGTGGGCGGTCGGGTCGACGTCCCTCGTGACCCGGTTCTGCCCCCGGCCCAGCACCCGACCGTCCCGCACGACGACGGCGCCGAACGGTCCCCCGCCCGCGGCGACGTTCGCCGTCGCGAGCGTGATCGCCTCCGCGAGCCAGCGCTCGTCCTCGTCCGTGGTCGCCGCGACCGTCATGGGAACCCCCTCCACCTCCGATCATGCCGCCGGGCCGCCCGCCGTGGGTGCGAACGGCGGCCCATCCGGGCCGGCATCCGCCGCGGCAGCGGCCCGGCGCGCATGCCGACCGTCAGTGCCGCCGCACCAGGACGACGGCGTCCTCCAGCACCGCCGGGTCCCCGTCCGCACCGGTCGCGGGGCGCAGGCGGGTCTCCGCGACGACGACGGTCCACCCCGCCGGGTCGAGCCGGAGCGCGTCGAGCTCCTGCAGCGGGCTCGGGAACTGGTGCGCCTGGCTGTGCTCGTGACCGGACGCCCCGCCGTCGTGGTGGTGGACCTCACCGGCCCACGGCGGCGGCGCGGCGTGGGAGACGAGCAGCAGGTGCCCGCCGGGGGCGACCCGCTCGGCGGCGCGCCGCAGGACCGCGGCGCGGTCCAGCGCCACCGGCGACTGGAGGAAGGAGGCGGTGACCAGGTCGTACGCCTCCTCGCGCGCCCAGGTCTCGAGGTCCGCGACCTCGAACCGCGCCCGCTCCGCCACACGCGCCGCGGCGGCGGCCTCCCGGGCGCGCCGCACCGCGGTCGGCGAGAGGTCCAGCCCGGTCGCGTCCCACCCCTGCTGCGCGAGCCAGACCACGTCGCCGCCCTCCCCGCAGCCGAGGTCGAGCGCCCGGCCAGGAGCCAGCCCCGCGACGACGTCGGCGAGGGTCGCGTTGGGCCGACCGGACCAGACCTGGTCGGACCCCGCGTACCGGTCCTCCCAGAAGGCGGCCGGTGCGACGTCGTCGTCCGGCGGGGCCGCGGCGCCGCGCTCCGCAGCGGTGGGTTCCGGAGCGCCGGGCTCTGCGGCGTCGAGCTCC
>NZ_CAMPHH010000302.1 GCF_946885855.1 uncultured Actinotalea sp.
CCCACCGGGCGCCACCGGCGCACCTGACCTCGCCGCCCTGGGAGACGAGGCAGCACCGGGCACAGACCCTTCCCAGGGGGAGAAGGCCCCGTCCTCACCGAGGACGGGGCCTTCTGCGCTGCGGGGACGACATCCGGGTCAGGGCACGCGCCGGCCCGCGGCCGGGCGCCGGAGAGGCTCAGGCGAGGTGTCGCTCGTCCGGGCCGTTGTACGCGCTCAGCGGCCGGATCAGCGAGTTAGCGGCCCGTTGCTCCATGACGTGCGCCGTCCAGCCCGTGACGCGCGCCGCCACGAACAGCGGCGTGAACGTCGCCGTGTCGAAACCCATGAGGTGGTAGGCGGGCCCGGACGGGTAGTCGAGGTTCGGCTTGATGTTCTTCCGCCCCGTCATCGCCGCCTCGAGCCGGTCGTACAGGGCGAGCAGGTCCTGCCGGCCGTAGTGCTCCACGAGGCGGTCGAGCGCCGCCTTCATCGTGGGCACCCGCGAGTCGCCGTTCTTGTAGACGCGGTGGCCGAAGCCCATGATCTTCCGCTTCTCGGCGAGCGCCGCCTCGAGCCACTCCTCGGCCCGGTCGGCCGAGCCGATCTCCTCGAAGACGTGCATCACGGCCTCGTTGGCGCCGCCGTGCAGCGGGCCCTTGAGCGCACCGATCGCCGCGACCACCGCCGAGTACAGGTCCGACAGGGTCGACGTCACGACCCGCGCCGTGAACGTCGAGGCGTTGAAGGAGTGCTCGGCATAAAGGACGAGCGACACCCGGAACGCGTCGACGACGACGTCGTCGGGCACCTCCCCGAACGTCATGTGCAGCAGGTTCGCGGCGAGGTCGAGGTCGTCGCGCGGCGCGACGACGTCCTGGCCGCGGCGGCGTCGCTGGTCGTAGGCGACGATGGCCGGGATCTGCGCCAGCAGCCGGACGGAGGCCGAGAGCTCGGCCTCGCGCGAGGCGTCGTCGGCGGCCGGGTCCTGCGCGCCGACGAGGCTGACCGCGGTGCGGAGCACGTCCATGGGGTGCGCCGTCGTCGGGATGGCGTCGACGACCGCCTTCACCTGCGGCGACAGGGCCCGCTGCGCGCGCTCCGCCTCCTGCAGGCCGCTCAGCTCGGCAGCCGTCGGCAGGTCGCCGTGCCACAGCAGCCACGCCACCTCCTCGAAGGAGCAGCGCGCCGCGAGCTCCTGCACCGGGTACCCCCGGTACAGCAGCGAGTTGGTCTCGGGGTTCACCTTGGAGATGGCCGTGGTGTCGGCGACGACGCCGGCGAGGCCCTTGCGGATCTCCGGCTCGGTCGTGGTGGTCATCGGTCGCTCCCTTGCGATCGGTGGTGGGGTGGTCGAGTGGCCGTGCGGCCCGTGGAGCGGGGATCGGCACCCCGTCGTCGGCCGCGCCTCAGTGGCGGACGGAGGCGTCCGGCGTGTACGTGAAGATCGAGCCGTCGAAGCGGTTGTAGCCCTCGTAGTCGAGGAGCTCGTAGAGCCGGGCACGATGCTGCATCCCGGCGACCTCCGAGCGGAGCGAGCCCTCGGCGACGAGCGTGTCGAGCGCCCGCTCGGCGGCACCCATCGCGACCCGCAGCAGGGAGACCGGGTAGATGACGATCTTGATTCCCGCGCTCGCCAGCTCGGCGTTCCTCAGCAGGTCGGCCTTGCCGAACTCGGTCATGTTCGCCAGGACGGGCACGTCCACGGCGGACGCCACGGCCTCGAACTCCCGGAGGTCCGCCATCGCCTCGGGGAAGATCGCGTCGGCACCGGCGTCGACGAGGGCCTTGGCGCGGTCGATCGCGGCCGCCAGGCCTTCGACCGCGCGCACGTCGGTCCGCGCCATGATGAGGAAGTTCGGGTCGCGCCGGGCCTCGGCGGCGGCCCGGACGCGTTGCACCGCCGTCGCCAGGTCGACGACCTGCTTGCCGTCGAGGTGACCGCACCGCTTGGGGTTGACCTGGTCCTCGACGTGCAGACCGGCGAGGCCGGCGTCCTCGAGCGTCTGGACCGTCCGCGCGACGTTCATGGGTTCGCCGAACCCGGTGTCCGCGTCGACGATCGCCGGCAGGTCGGTCATCCGCGTGATCTGCCGGCTGCGGTCCGCGACCTCGGTCGCGGTCGTCAGCCCGATGTCGGGCAGCCCGAGGTCCGCGCTGAGCACGGCCCCGGAGATGTAGACGCCCTCGAAGCCCTTGTCCTGGATGAGCCGGGCGGACAGGGGGTTGAAGGCCCCCGGGAACCGGAGCAGCTCGTCACCCGCGAGGCGACGGCGCAGGTCGGCGCGCTTGGCCTCGGGGGTGGTCGTCGCGTACAGCATCAGAAGATCCCCTCCGGAACGGGCACGGTGGCCAGCAGGCCGTCCGGCGCGACCACGGTGAGCTCGCCGAGCTCGGTGGCCGTCAGCTCGGGCAGGCGCTGGGCGACGTCGAGGAACCGCTCGGTCTCGGCGTCGTCGAGCACGCCCTCGGCGAGCATGCGGAACTTCGCGACGTACTGCTCACGGGCGAAGGGCCGCGCGCCGAGCGGGTGGGCGTCGGCGACCGCGATCTCCTCGACCACACGCGACCCGTCGGTGAGGGTGATCTCCATGCGCCCGCCGAAGGCGATCTCGTCCGGGTCCGTCGAGTGGTAGCGGCGCGTCCACTCGGCGTCCTCGGCCGTCGTGATCTTCTGCCACAGCGCCACGGTGTCCGGGCGGGCGGCGCGCTCCGGCGCGTAGGAGCGGACGTGGTGCCACTCCCCGTCCTGCAGGGCGACGGCGACGATGTAGGGGATCGAGTGGTCGAGCGTCTCGCGCGACGCCGTGGGGTCGTACTTCTGGGGGTCGTTGGCGCCCGAGCCGATGACGTAGTGCGTGTGGTGACTCGTGTGGATGACGATCGACGCGACCCGCTCCGGGTCGGCCAGCTCCGGCCGTTCCCGGTGCAGCCGCCGCGCGAGGTCGATGAGCGCCTGCGACTGGTACTCCGCCGAGTGCTCCTTCGTGTACGTGTCGAGGATCCCGCGCTTGGGCTCCCCCGGTCCCGGCAGCGGCACCTCGTAGTGCGCGTCCGGGCCGTCGAGCATCCAGGCGATGACGCCGTCCTCCCCCTCGTAGATGGGGACGGGGGCGCCCTGCCCGCGCACGGCGCGGTCGACGGCCTCGATCGCAGCCTTGCCCGCGAGGGCCGGGGCGTAGGCCTTCCAGCTGGAGATCTCCCCCTTGCGCGACTGCCGCGTCGCCGTCGTCGTGTGCAGCGCCTGGCCGATCGCCTGGAACGTCGTCTCCCGCTCCAGGCCGAGGAGCGTGCCGAGCGCCGCCGCGGCCGACGGACCCAGGTGCGCGACGTGGTCGATCTTGTGCCGGTGCAGGCTGATGGCACGCACGAGGTCCACCTGGATCTCGTAGCCCGTCGCGATGGCGCGGACGACGTCGTGCCCGGTGAGGCCCCGACGCTCGGCCAGGTGCTGGGCGACGGCGAGGACCGGCGGGATGTTGTCGGCCGGGTGGGAGTACTCCGCCGCGAGGAACGTGTCGTGGTAGTCGAGCTCGCGCACAGCCACACCGTTCGCCCAGGCGGCCCATTCCGGGCTGGACCGGTGAGCGGCGGGCAGGCCGAAGACCGTGGCGCCCGGCCGGTACGGGTGGGCGATCGCCTGGCCGCGGGCCGCCACGACGGGCGCCCGCAGGAGCGAGGCGGTCGCGACCGCCGCGTTGTCGATGACGCGGTTGATCACCATGTCGACGACCTCGGGCAGCACCTCGACCGGGTCGGCGGCGACCTCGGCGATCTTCCACGCGAGCTGGTCGGCGCGGGGCAGGCGGTCGCTGCTGGGGTGGACGCGGACGTCGTGACGGATCATCGGGTGGCTCCGGAGGGGTCGGGGGTGAGCTGCAGGAC
>NZ_CAMPHH010000303.1 GCF_946885855.1 uncultured Actinotalea sp.
GGGCCGGGTCAGCGGCCGGTGACCTCCGCGTGGACGCGGTGCAGGGCGAACGTGACCATCGCGCGGAGGACGGGGCGCAGCAGCGGGGCGGTCCAGGCGGCGGGCAGGCCGCGCAGGTGCACGCGCTCGATCCAGGCCGCCTCGCACGTGTCCGGTCCGAGCGGGCGGACGTGCAGCTCCGCCGTCCCCAGGAGCAGCGGGCCGAGCTTCTCGTAGACGGCGACGCCGACAGTGCCCGGGCCGTTCTCGTCGGTGTGCGGCGGGACGACCTCGACGACCTGCATCGAGTCCGCCAGGCCCGGCGCGCCGCGCGTCGCGAAGGGGCCGCTCACGGCCGTGAAGACGGCGCCGACCGGCAGGCTCGGGGCCGCGTCCATCCGGGTCATCGGGATCCACCGGACGTGGTTGCGCATGTCGGTGAGCAGGTCCCAGGCGTCCTCGGCGCGCAGCGGCAGCACCCGGCGGGCGGCGGCGGCGGGTGAGCCGGCCGCGGCGTCGTCGACGGTGCTGCTCGCCCGGTCCACGGCGGAGGGTGAGCCGGCCGCGGCGTCGTCGACGGTGCTGCGGGAGGTCGCGGGGCCGGTGCGCGGCATCCGGACGGGTCTCATGGGTGACCTCGCGGGGCTGGGTGGACGCGGTGGTGGTGCTGACGAGCGCTGGTGCTGACGGGTGCTGACGACGGCGGGCCCGGTACCGAGGGCCGCGTCCCGCGCGGCGGGGCGCGGGCTCGTCGCGAGGGTTCGGGCTCCGCGGTATAGCGTCGCACGCCATGGAGACACGGGTGCTGGGACGGACGGGACGACCGGTGGGCGTCGTCGGGCTGGGCTGCTGGCAGCTGGGCGCGGACTGGGGCGAGGTCGGCGACGAGCAGGCCATGGAGATCCTCCGCGCTGCGGTCGACGCCGGCGTGACCTTCCTCGACACCGCGGACGTGTACGGCGACGGGCGGTCGGAGCGGTTCGTGGGGCGACTCCTGCAGGAGCGGCCCGACGCCGGGCTCGTGGTGGCCACGAAGATGGGCCGCCGCGCGAACCCACACGTCCCCGAGGCGTACACGCTCGACGCGTTCCGCGGCTGGACCGACCGCTCGCGCGAGAACCTCGGCGTGGACACGCTCGACCTCGTGCAGCTGCACTGCCCGCCGACGCCGGTGTACTCCCGCGACGAGGTCTACGACGCGCTGGACGCGCTCGTCGCGGAGGGCAGGACCGCGGCGTACGGGGTGTCGGTGGAGACGGTCGACGAGGCGCTGACGGCGATCGCGCGGCCGAACGTCGCGAGCGTGCAGATCATCCTCAACGTGTTCCGGCGCAAGCCGCTGGAGGAGGTGCTGCCGGCGGCGGCCGAGGCGGGCGTCGGGATCATCGCGCGCGTGCCGCTGGCGAGTGGGCTCCTCTCGGGCAAGTTCGACGAGAGCACGCGGTTCGCCGCCGACGACCACCGCACGTACAACCGCGGCGGGGACGCGTTCGACGTCGGCGAGACGTTCGCGGGCGTGCCGTACGAGGTGGGCGTGGCCGCGGCGCGCGAGGTCGCGGCCGTGACCCCCGACGGCGCGACGACGGCGCAGCTGGCCCTGCGGTGGATCGTCGACCAGCCGGGCGTCACGACGGTCATCCCCGGCGCGAGCCGGCCGGACCAGGCGCGGGCGAACGCGGCGGCGGCGGACCTGGCGCCGCTGACCGACGCCCAGCAGGACGAGCTGCGCCGGGTCTACGACGAGCGCATCCGGGAGCACGTGCACGCCCGCTGGTGAGCGGCGAGCGTCCGGCGGTCAGAGCTGCCAGGGGTCGTCGGGGTTGCGGGGGTCCCTGGCCGGCTCGACGAGGCGCAGCTCGCGGCGCGGGTCGCCCTCGAGGGTGAAGGCGCCCGACGACGTCGCGGCGATCTCGATGACGCGCGGGAACCGCTCGGGCGGGGCGCCGAACGCCTGCCGCGCCGAGTCGACGACCGTCCGGCCGAGTGCGCGGGCGCCGGTCGCGCCGATGACCGCACCGATGCCGAACGGCGCGAGCCGGCCGAACGCCAGCGCCCCCTGCTTGGCCGCCTGACGGCGCAGGAAGCGGCGCGTCAGGGTGGTGTTGACGCGCTTGATCGTCGCGGTCGGCATGTTGACGAGCAGCGTGCGGGCCCACCCGCCGGTGAGGCCGACCTCGCTGTTGATCGCCTTGCTGCCCTGGTCGCCGAGCACCGTCGCCATGAGCAGGGTCCGGCGGCGGGCCGTCTCCTCGATCCCGATGCCGTGCACGTCGGCCACGGCGAGCGCGAACGCCGCGGAGGCGCCGAAGAACGTCGCGACCTCGGCGCTGGTCAGGGCGACGCCCACGCCCGTGCCGATCGCCGGGGTCGCGGCAGCGGCACCGACGGCACCGCCCGACGTCGACACGGCGAGCAGGTACTGCTTCTCGAGCATCTGCAGGATCTGCGCGGGACTGGCCTCGGGGTTGCGTCGCCGCAGGCGATCCACGTGGGCGCGCACCGCGGTGGACGGGACGGCGACGGCCTTGTCCAGGGCGGCGTCGAGGACCGGTAGGCCGGTCCCTGTCGACGAGCGGCCCTCACCGGGCAGCGGCGGACGCGGGGCGTGCGGCCCGCTGTCGAAGCCGGGCTGGTGCGGGACGGTCATGGGTCCGATGGTCGCACGCGCCGCGCGCGTCGTCGTGGGGTGCCGTGGGGTCGGCGTCGACACGGGGCGGCTAGCGTGATCGGGTCGGGCGCCGAGGAGAGGTGGAGCGATGACGGAGCAGACGCCCCGGCCGGTCGGCTGGCACGCCGACGTCGAGGCCGACCGCTACCGGTTCTGGGACGGGGAAAGCTGGGCGTTCGCCGCGTCCCGGCGGGACCTCCCGGCCTACCGCGACGCCGGTCAGCGCGTCGCCGGCGTCGACTTCGACGCGCCGGTGCACTCCGAGCTCCCGCCGGAGCAGAAGGAGCGCCGGTCGATCAGCCCGGTGGCGGCGGGCGCCGGCGTCCTCGCGCTCGTGGCGCTCGTCGTGATCCTGCTGGTGGCCGTTCTCTAGCCCCTGGACCGCCGCGGGACCGGAACGCGCGCCCGCGACCACGTCCGGACCTGTCCCCGGGCGGTCGCGTCCGGACGCCGCGGTGTCAGGCGACGCCGTCGGCGCCCACCCGCGCGCCGTCGGGCACGGCGCCCCCGGCGCCGGCGAGCCGCGCCTCGCCCTCGACGACGACGTCGCGCCCGAACGTCCAGTCGCCCTCGACGCGCAGCGCGGTGGCCGAGCGCAGCGAGGGGGTGTGTGGGACGCGGGTGTCGAAGGCGTCGATCGTCTTGTAGTGGTCGGTGTCGAGGTCCACGAACGGGGCGTCGACCTGCGCGACGAGGCGGTGGGCGTCGTCGTCGGCGTAGACGTCCGACCGCAGGACCAGCAGGTCGTTCGTGGTCTTGACCGGCAGGAAGCGGGAGCGGGGGACCTCCAGCGCCGTCGCGCCGTCGAACGCCTCGATCGCCGCGCCCATCGCCGACTCGATCTGCACGACGGGCGTGGAGTCCTTGCGCGTCGGGTCGACGGTCTTGTCGTTGCGGATGAGGGGCAACTCGAGCACCCCGCCGGTGCGCTCGAGCTCGGCGGCCAGCGCCCGCAGGTCGAACCACAGGTTGTTCGTGTGGAAGAACGGGTGGACCTCGATGTCGGAGGCGACGTCGGCGTCCTCCGGCGGGGTCTGGGCCGTCTCGCGCAGCACCATCCGGCCGTCCGACGCGCGGACGACGAGGTGCCCGCCCTTGCGGTCCGCGGGCGTGCGCCGGCACACCTCGGCCGCGTAGGGCGCCCCGCTGGCGGCGAACCAGCCCGCGATGCGCGCGTCCGGCACGGCG
>NZ_CAMPHH010000304.1 GCF_946885855.1 uncultured Actinotalea sp.
GGGGGGTGGGGGGGGTTTTGTTTAAAACCCCCCCCCCCCCCCCGGGGGGGGCCCCGGGCCCCCCGCGACGCCCGGGGGGCCCCCGGGGGGGGATCGACGGGGACCGGCGGACTCGACGGGAGAGGAGGGCTCAGAAGACCCGGATCGGGACCTCCGCAGGAGCGGCGAGCAGCTCCTCGATCTCGTCGTCGAGCTTGACCAGCGTCACGGACGCGCCGGCCATGTCGAGCGAGGTGCAGTACTCGCCGACGTAGCTGCGGCCCACGGTGATCCCGCGCTCGGCGAGCTGGTCGTGCGCACGGGCGTAGAGCAGGTAGAGCTCGCTGATCGGCGTGCCGCCCAGCCCGTTGATCATCAGTGCGACGCGGTCGCCCGAGGAGTACGGCAGGTCGGTCACGCACGCCTCGAGCAGCTCGTCGATGATCTCGTTCGCGCTGACGAGCTTGCGCCGCTCGCGGCCCGGCTCGCCGTGGATGCCGACGCCGAACTCCATCTCGTCGTCACCGAGCTCGAACAGCGGCGAGCCCTTGGCCGGCGGGGTGCAGGCGGTGAGCGCCACGCCCATGGACCGGGTCACCGAGTTGACCTTCTCGCCGATGCGGATGACCTCGTCGATGTCGTCGCCGCGCTCCGACGCCGCGCCGACCGCCTTGATGACGAAGAAGTTCCCCGCCACGCCGCGCCGGCCGATCGTGTAGGTCGAGTCCTTCACCGCGACGTCGTCGTCGATGAGGAGGATCCGGGCGTCGATGCCCTCGGTCTCGGCCATCTCCTTGGCCATGTCGAACGCCATGCGGTCGCCCGTGTAGTTGTTGACCAGCAGCAGCACGCCCTTGGGGCTCGCCACGCGCTTGGCCGTCTCGTACACGTAGTCCATCGGCGGGGCCGCGAAGACGTCGCCGGGGCAGGCGGCGTCGAGCATGCCCTTGCCGACGATCATGACGTGCGCCGGCTCGTGCCCGGAGCCGGAGCCCTGGACGATCGAGACCTTGTCCTGCCGCGGTCCGCCCTTGCGCATGACGAGGTTGTACTCGGGCACGTACTCGAGCGTGTCCGGGTTGGCGAGCGCGAGGCCGCGCAGCATCTCCGGGACGAACTGCTTCGGGTCGTTGACGAACTTCTTCACTGAAGCGCCTCCTTCTGCCAGGTCTGCTTGATCTGCTCGACGATCACCGCGAGCGCCATCGCCCCGGCGTCGACGGAACCCTTGCTGCGCTCGCCCGTGTAGGACGCGCGCCCCCGCTTGGCGATCATGTCCTTCGTCGCCTCCGCCGCCTCGCGTGCCGTCGTCGACAGCGCGTCCAGCGTCGTCCGGGCGTCGTGGCCCGCCTGCACCTCCTCCTCGAGCATGTCCGCGAGCGGCACCAGCACGTCCAGGAGCGTCTTGTCGCCGACGTCGGAGTTGCCGCGGGCCTTGATGCCCTCGGCCGCGGCCCGCAGCGCCGCGACCACCTGCGCGCCGGTCACCTCGGGCGCGTCGCCGAGCGTCGCGCCGGCCCGCAGGAACGCGGTGCCCCAGATGGGCCCGGACGTCCCGCCGATGCGGGAGGAGATGACGATCCCGACCTTCTTGAGGAAGGTCCCGGGGTCGGAGCGGTCCAGGTCGTCCCAGCCCTCGAGCACCTTCTCGAAGCCGCGGGCCAGGGAGTACCCGAAGTCCCCGTCGCCGACGACGGCGTCCAGGTCGCCGAAGTACTTCTCGTTGTCGATGGCGGTCTGGGCGATCGTCCGGACGACCAGCTCCACCTCCTGCTGACCGCTCACGCGGCACCTCCTTCTCCGGTCGTCCGGGAGCTCCGCGGCTCCCCTGGGTCGTTGACCTCTCCTGCGGTCGGGTGGCCCGGCGCCGGGGCGGGCGGCGCGGGCGCGCGCAGGACCGCCTCGAGGTCCGCGAGCGTGACGTGGTGCCCCACGCCCACCGGCACCCGGTCCGCGAGCACCTCCACCGCGTCGCCGTCGGGGTCGCCGAGGTCGGAGACCACGAGCGCCGCCTCGGCGAAGTCCTCCTCACGCGTGTACCCGTTGACCGTCACCACGCACCGCAGGCCGGCGCGCGTCGCGGCGAGCAGCCCGTTGCGGGAGTCCTCCACGACGATCGTCTCCTCGCGGCTCACCCCCAGCCGCTCCAGCGCGAGCAGGTAGATGCCCGGGTCGGGCTTCTTCGCCGGGACGACGTCGCCCGCGAACAGCGGGATCCGCGAGGCCGTCTCGACGCCGACGGCGTGCTCGAGCACCGCGCGCACGGACGGTTCCGCCGAGGTCGAGGCGACCGCGACGGTCCAGCCGGCCGCGAGCGCGTCGGGGATGATCCGCGCGATCCCGGGCCGGGCCGGCACGCTGCCGGACCCGACGAGCTCGGTGAACGCCGTCGTCTTGGCCTTGTGCCACTGCGCGAGGAGGTCCTTGCGCGCGGCGTCGTCGTCCGGGATGCCCGCCTCGGCCACGAACGCCGGGTCGGCGAACAGGCTCGCCATGCGCTCCTTGCCGCCGCCGATCCTCAGCTTCTCCCCGTACTCCTCCTCGCTCCAGCGCACCGGGAGCCCGAACTCCTCGAACGTGCGGTTGAAGGCGGGCAGGTGGCCGTACCGCTCGGTGTCGCCGAGCACGCCGTCGCAGTCGAAGATCAGCGCGGTCACCAGGCACGCCCCGAGGAGCCGAAGAGCCGGATGTGGTGCCGGGCCATGTCCATGACCGCCGTGCGCTGGTGGGCGAAGAGGGACGGCGGGTCCCACTTGTTCTTCTCGCGCGCCCCCTCGAGGAACTCCAGGCCCGACTTCATGTAGGCCTCCTTGAGCGCGGTGGAGATGTTGACCTTCGCGCAGCCGCGGGCGACGAGGTCACGGAACTGGTCGTCCGAGAGCCCGGTACCACCGTGCAGCGCCATGGGGATGCCCGTCGCCTCGACCAGGGCCGTGACGCGCTCGTGGTCCAGCACCGGCGCGGCCTTGTACTGGCCGTGCGCGTTGCCGATCGCCGGGGCGAAGACGTCCACCCCGGTCCGCTGGATGAAGTCGACGGCGATCTCCAGGGTCTGGATCGTCGGGGCGTCGTCGGAGCCGATACCGTCCTCGACGCCCTGGATCCCCTCGATCTCGCCCTCGACGTGCGCGCCGGTGCGGCGGGCCTCGGCGACGACCTCGGTGGTCTGGCGCAGGTTCTCCGCGACGTCGAGCTCGTGCGCGTCGAAGAGCACGGAGTTCCAGCCGCCGGCCAGGCAGTCGGAGATGACGCCGCGGTCCGGGCAGTGGTCCAGGTGCAGGGTCACCGGCACCGGCGCGTCCGCCACCAGGGCGTGCACGATGTCGTGCAGCTGCTTGCGGCCGTACTGCTTCACCGTCTTGACCGACGTCTGCAGGATGACCGGCGCGTTCTCCTCGACCGCCGCCGCGACGACCGCCTCGATGCTCAGGTCGTTCACGATGTTGATCGCGGCGACCCCGTACCGCTCGGCGAACGCGCGGTCCAGGATCTCCTTCAAGGGCACCACAGGCATGGGGCCTCCTCGCTGGTCGCCGGTCGCATCGGTGCGACCGGCCTCGACCAGTCAAGCCCGCCCCGGTCCCGCGCGGATGGGGGGATTCCCCCATCTTCAGGCCGCGAGCCACCCCCGCTTGAGGGCGACGACGACGGCGCCCGTGCGGCTCGTCGCGCCCGTCTTGCGCAGCACCGCGGCGACGTGCTTCTCGACGGTCTTGGGCGAGACGACGAGCCGCTCGGCGACGGCCCGGTCCGTCAGGCCCTCGGTGAGCAGGTTGAGCACCTCGAGCTCGCGGGCCGTCAGGGGGGAGGCCGCGGGACCGCCCGCCGCACCGGAGGCACCCGGGT
>NZ_CAMPHH010000305.1 GCF_946885855.1 uncultured Actinotalea sp.
TCCCTGGGCCGAGCTCGCGATGCGAGCTCGGCCCAGGGATGCGAGACCGCGGAGGGGGCGGGGATGATCGAGGGATGAACGACGCCCCGCTGCTCCCGCACCCGCGGACCGGGGTGCCGTTCCCGTCGCCCGTGCCGCCCGGGTCCGGGTGGCCGGGGGACGGCGCCGACGCCGGGACCCCCGTCGCGACGTCCGCCGATGACGTCGCCGCGCTCGCGGCCGCGGCCACCGACCTCGCGACGCTGGACGCGACGTCGTCGGTGTGCCGGGCGTGCCCGCGCCTCGTCGCGTGGCGGGAGGACGTCGCCGTGGTCAAGCGGCGGGCGTTCCGCGACCAGCCCTACTGGGGGCGGCCGGCACCGGGCTTCGGGGACCCGGCCGCGCGGCTGCTCGTCGTCGGGCTCGCGCCGGCGGCGCACGGGGCGAACCGGACCGGGCGGCTCTTCACCGGTGACCGGTCGGGGGACTGGATCTTCGCGGCGCTGCGCCGGGCCGGGCTCGCCTCCCAGGCGGAGTCCCTCGACGCCGGCGACGGCATGGCGCTGCGGGACGTGCGCATGGTCCCGGCCGTCCGGTGCGCTCCGCCGGACAACGCGCCGCTGCCGGTCGAGCGGGACACCTGCGCCGGATGGTTCCGCCGGGAGGTCGAGCTGACTGCCGGGACGGTGCGGGCGGTGCTCGTGCTCGGCGCGTTCGGCTGGCGCTCGATGCTCGGGGCGGCGCGCTCCTTCGGGTGGGCGGTGCCGCGGCCCGCCCCGGTGTTCGCGCACGGCGCGCACGCCCCGCTGACCCGGCCCGACGGCGTCGTCGTGCACCTCGTGGCCAGCTATCACGTCTCGCAGCAGAACACCCAGACCGGCCGGCTCACCGAGGCGATGCTCGACGGCGCCGTGGGCACGGCGGTGCGCCTCGCCCGCGGCGGGTGACGTCCGCGCAGGTCATGGGATGACTGTGTCGGGAATCACGGCCCGGATCGTGGTGGACCGCTTGTGAAGACTTTCACAAGACGGCACGCTGGGACGTATGACCCAGACGCACGCCGCTGCTGCGCTGACCGGATCCGCCCCCTCCGGCGCGCCTCGTCCGCGCAAGGTCCCCCGGATCGTCGTCCTCGGTGGCGGCTACGTCGGCTTCTACACGGCGCTGCGCCTGCGGCGTCGCCTCGGCAAGCGCGAGGCGGCGATCGTCGTCGTCGACCCGCGGTCGTACATGACCTACCAGCCGTTCCTGCCCGAGGCGGCGGCCGGCTCGCTCGAGCCGCGGCACGTCGTCGTCGCGCACCGCCGGGAGCTCGAGGGCGTGGACAGCCTCACGGCCCGCGTGACGCAGATCCGGCACGCGGACCGCACCGTGCGGCTGCAGCCGGACGAGGGCGAGCCGTACGAGATCACCTACGACCACCTCGTCGTCGCCCTCGGGTCCGTCGCCCGCACGTTGCCCATCCCCGGGCTGGCGGAGGAGGCGATCGGCTTCAAGCAGGTCGAGGAGGCCATCGCCCTGCGCAACCACGTGCTGGCCAAGATCGACCTCGCCGCGTCGACGTGGGACGCCGACCTGCGCCGCCGGCTGCTGACCTTCACGTTCGTCGGCGGGGGCTTCGCGGGGATCGAGGCGATCGCCGAGGTCGAGGACATGGCGCGCGACGTCCTGCGCTACTACGACTCGCTGTCCATGGAGGACCTGCGTTTCGTCATGATCGAGGGCTCGACCAGGATCCTCCCGGAGCTCGGCGAGGAGATGGGTGGCTACGCGCTGGAGCAGCTGCGCAAGCGCGACATCGAGGTGCACCTCTCCACGTTCTTGAGCTCCTGCGTCGACGGGCACGTCGTGACCTCGACCGGCGTGGAGTTCGACTCCGCGACGATCGTCTGGACCGCCGGCGTCCGCGCCAACCCGGTGCTCGCCGAGTCCGACCTGCCGTTGGACGGCATGGGCCGGCTCAACGCCCTGCCGACGCTGCAGGTCGCGCACGAGGACGGCACCGTGGTCGACGGTGCGTGGACCGCGGGGGACTGCGCCGCGGTGCCCGACCTGGCCAACCCCGGCAAGTACTGCTCGCCGAGCGCTCAGCACGCCGTCCGTCAGGCCCGCCACCTCGGAGACAACCTGGCCCGCGCCCTGCGCAGCGCCCCGGTGGAGCCGTACCGGCACAAGCACGTCGGCACGGTGGCCTCGCTGGGCCTCGGCAAGGGGGTCGCGCAGGTCTACGGGATCAAGCTGCGTGGCTGGCCGGCCTGGTTCATGCACCGGACCTACCACATGGCCCAGATGCCCACCATGAACCGCAAGGTGCGGATCGTCCTCGACTGGACGCTCGCGATGTTCTTCCGTCGGGAGATGGTCGCGCTCGGCAGGCTGCACGACCCGCGAGCGGACTTCCGCGAGGCCTCCGCGCCGCGCCCGAAGACCGCGGCGCAGCCGGCGGAGAAGCCCGCACAGATCGCCAAGGAGCCGGTGGCGGTCTGACGCCGGCCGGAGCCGTCCGCTCGGCCCGGGCCCAGCGGCCGTCCGGGCGACGGGCCGACGACGGCGCCCCTGGCAGGATGGCGGTCGCGTCGCCCCCGTAGCCCAATCGGCAGAGGCAGCCGGCTTAAACCCGGCCCAGTGCGGGTTCGAGTCCCGCCGGGGGCACGCCCCGTCCCGCCACCCGGCCCCGGCCCTCGGGCCGCCGCGGGCTCGGATCTCGGTCCACGTTCTCGGGGCGGGACCTCAGCCCGGGTCGAGCAGGCGAGCTCGCGTCAGTGGCGGGCGGTGGGAACGCGGGGCGGTGCTGCTGCGTTCCCTAGGATGTAGTGATCGGCCAGCGACACGTGTCCGTCCGCACCGTGCGGGCGGGGGCCGCCGCGACCAGGAGGTTCCGTTGTCCAACCCTGTCCTCAGCAACAACGCCGTCTTCGGCGAGCGCCGTGGCCGGGGGGCCGCGCAGGCCCCGCACGGCCAGCCGCAGACCAACCCCTACGGCGAGCCGCAGTACAGCCAGGCGGAGCTCGAGCAGATGTACGGGGCCCCGGCCGCGACCACGCGGGACACCGGCCGCCTGACGTACGACGACGTCATCGTCAAGACCGCAGGTCTCTTCGGGGTGCTGCTGGTGACCGGTGCGTTCACGTGGCTCGTGGCACCGCAGCTCTTCTTCGTCGGGATGATCGTCGGCCTCGTCCTCGGACTGGTCAACGCGTTCAAGAAGAACCCGAGCCCGGCGCTGATCATCGCCTACGCCGCCGCGCAGGGTGTGTTCCTCGGCGGCATCTCGGCGATCTTCGAGGCGCAGTGGGAGGGCATCGTCCTCCAGGCGGTCCTCGCGACCGTCTCGACCTTCGCGGCCTCGCTGGTGCTCTTCCGCTCCGGCAAGATCCGCGTCACGCCCAAGTTCACGCGCTGGCTGATCATCGCGATGGCCGGCTACCTCGTCTTCTCGCTCGTGAACTTCGGCCTCGTGATGTTCGGCGTCCTCGACGGCTTCGGTCTGCGCGAGGGTCCGTTCGGCATCCTCATCGGCCTCTTCGCCGTCGGCCTCGCGGCGTTCTCGCTCATCGTCGACTTCGACGCGATCAAGCGCGGCGTCGAGCAGGGTGCGCCGGCGAAGTTCGCCTGGACCGCCGCGTTCGGCCTCATGGTCACGCTGGTCTGGCTGTACGTCGAGTTCCTCCGCCTCCTGGCGATCCTGCGCGGGAGCGAGTGACCGACACCCCGTGACGACGGCGTTCCGCCGTCCCGTCTGCCGAACCGCCCCGGTGAGTCCCTCCCGGGGCGGTTCGGCGTCTGCGGGCCGGCGCGCGACGGCTGTTGCCTAGAGT
>NZ_CAMPHH010000306.1 GCF_946885855.1 uncultured Actinotalea sp.
GCTCAATGGTAGAGCCCCAGTCTTCCAAACTGGCTACGCGGGTTCGATTCCCGTCGCCCGCTCCCCAGGCCGATCCGGCCCCGGTTGCCTAGGGTCGGCCCATGGCAGACCTCCCCGCCGCCGGCCCGCGGCACCGCCGGGTGGGCCGCGGTCTGCCAGGGCCGACGCCCCGGCACCACTCCGGGCGTGCGCCGCTCTCGGCAGCACGGCCCGCGGTCGCCGCCTCGGTCGGCCTCCTCCTCGTCGCGGCTCTCGTTCAGGGCGGCGCCGCATCCACCAGGAGCACGTCCGTCTCCGCCGAGGGCCTGCGCGCCACCGCCGCGGCCGTCGTCGACGCGCCGGTTCCCGGCGTCCCGGCCGACGTCGACGACGTGTCCCCGGGCAGGCAGGACGGGACGGGTGGCACGGACGACGCAGGTGCCGCGGCGAGCTCCGTGGGAGCTGACCTCCTGCCGGTGCCGCCCGGCCCGCCGCAGTCGGTCGCCGCCGGGACGGCCGCCGTCGGCGCGGCGCCCGGGGCCCCGCCCGGCGCGGTCGGGACGGACGGTCGGCGCGAGTCGGGCACGAGCCCTGCTGCCGGGGCCACCGGCAGCGCCACCGGCACCCCGCGGACGGACGACGCCGGCTGCGTCCCCGCACCGCTCGCGGAGCGTGCCGCCGCGGTGCTGGTGGTGGGCCTGCCCGGGATCACCGGCGCCGACGAGCCGTTGGCTCGCGAGGTGGTCGAGCTCGGCGTCGGTGGCGTCTTCCTCTCCTCCGCCAACGTCCGGACGGCCACGCAGACCACCGACCTCGTCGCGGGCCTCCAGCGGGCCATGGAGCAGCGCCACGAGCGGCCCCTCGTCGTCTCGACCGACGAGGAGTCCGGCCGGGTGGCCCTGGCGCGCCAGGTGGTGGGCGCCGGCCCCTCACCCCGTCGACTGGCCCAGAGCCGGACCCCGCAGGAGGTCGAGGCCTTCGCCGCGGACTCCGGCGCACGTCTCGCCGAGCTCGGCGTCACCCTCAACCTCGCGCCGGTGCTCGACCTCGACGACGGGCCGGCCGACGGGGTGATCGGTGACCGCGCCTTCGGCGCGGAGCCCGAGGTCGTGACCGAGTACGCCGCGGCCTACTGGCGCGGCCTCGCGTCGTCGGGCGTGACCCCGACGGCGAAGCACTTCCCGGGGCACGGTCGCTCGGCGACCGACACCCATGCGAGGGGCGACGTGGTCGAGGCCTCCCTCGGCGAGCTGCTGCGGACGGACCTCGTGCCGTTCGCCCACGCGATCGAGGACGGCGTGCCCGTCATCATGCTCAACCACCTCGGCTACCGCGCGCTCGACCCGGAGCTCCCCGCGAGCTTGAGCCCGGCGGCGTACGCGGCGCTGCGGGAGATGGGCTTCCGCGGCGTCGCGATGACGGACAGCCTCGGGATGGGGGCGGTGCACCGCCGCTGGGACTTCCCCGAGTCCGTCGTGCTCGCGGTGGCGGCCGGCGCCGACGCGGCGCTGACGACCGACGGCACCCGGGCGCGCGCCATGCGTGACGCCCTGGTCGACGCCGTGCGGACCGGTCGGCTCGACGAGGACCGGCTGTCCGAGGCCGCTGCCCGGGTGACCGCCCTGGGCGGCGGGGACCCGGTCGCGATGTCGTGCCTCGACGTGGCTCTCCCTGATCCGGACGCGCTGCCGGCATCGACGCCGGGCGGCGAGGAGGCGGCCGCGCCCGTGCCGGATCCTCTGGCGATCCGCTAGTTTCGGACCCGGAGCCGGCCCGTCGGGCCGCTCAGCGCCTGCGGACACCGCGTGCTCGAGAGCACGGGCCGCCGTGCCAGGACGTGGAAGGAGGTCGCCGGCATGGTCACCACGACCGTCAGCGCCCTCCCCCTCCCCTCATGCGCGCCGTCCGCCTCGCCGACGTCCCGGCTCGCGGCGCCGCCGGCGTCCTGCTGCTGCTGTCCCTAGAGCGCTGGACCGCTCCGGCACCACGCCGGTCCGACCGCGCCCAGCGCTCGAGCCCCGACCGCGGCCACAGCCGCGGAATTCCCCACGGCGGCACGCGGTTGTGCCCGCAGCAGCACCGGTCGACGCACCCGGCGATCACCGCACGAGGACCGCGCGTCCCGCCACCACCCCGCCCCACGAGGCCCAGCGAGACGAGGAACCCATGGCACGCATCTACGACGACGTCACCACCCTGATCGGCAACACGCCCCTGGTCCGGCTCAACCGGGTCACGGAGGGCGCCGGTGCCACCGTCCTGGCCAAGCTCGAGTTCTACAACCCCGCCAACTCCGTCAAGGACCGCATCGGCGTCTCGATCGTGGACGCCGCGGAGGCGTCGGGCGAGCTGCCCCCCGGCGGGACGATCGTCGAGGCGACCAGCGGCAACACGGGGATCGCGCTGGCCATGGTCGGCGCGGCACGGGGCTACCACGTCGTCCTGGCCATGCCCGAGACCATGTCCAAGGAGCGTCGCGCGCTGCTGCGCGCCTTCGGTGCCGAGCTCGTCCTGACCCCCGGCGCGGAGGGCATGAGGGGCGCCGTCGCCCGCGCGGAGCAGATCGCGGCGGAGCGCCCCGGCGCCGTCCTCGCCCGGCAGTTCGCGAACGAGGCGAACCCGGCGGTCCACCGCCGCACCACCGCGGAGGAGATCTGGGCCGACACCGACGGTCAGGTCGACATCTTCGTCGCCGGCATCGGGACCGGGGGCACGATCACCGGTGTCGGGCAGGTGCTCAAGGAGCGCAAGCCGGACGTCCGGATCGTCGCGGTGGAGCCCGCGGAGTCGCCCATCCTCAACGGCGGTCAGCCGGGTCCGCACAAGATCCAGGGCCTCGGCGCCAACTTCGTCCCGGAGATCCTCGACACCAGCGTCTACGACGAGGTGTTCGACGTCGACGCCGAGACGTCGGTGCGCGTCGCGCGCGAGACCGCCAAGCAGGAGGGCCTCCTCGTCGGCCTCTCCTCCGGCGCCGCGATCCACGCCGCGGTCGAGATCGCGAAGCGACCGGAGAACGCCGGCAAGACGATCGTCGTCATCGTCCCGAGCTTCGGCGAGCGCTACCTCACCTCGATCCTCTACTCCGACCTCATGGACTGATCGCATGCGTCCCGTCTGGCTCTTCCTGCAGGACCTGGTCGAGGACCTCGACGCCGCCCGCCACCGCGACCCCGCGGCACGGTCCCGGCTCGAGGTCGCGCTCGGCTACCCCGGCGTGCACGCGGTGTGGGTGTACCGCCTCGCCCACCGGATGTGGCAGCGGCCGGGCCTGCGCCTGCCCGCGCGGCTGCTCTCGCAGCTCGCGCGGTCGGCCACCGGGATCGAGATCCACCCCGGTGCGCACCTGGGACGCCGGCTCTTCATCGACCACGGCATGGGCGTGGTGATCGGTGAGACGGCGGTCGTCGGGGACGACGTGGTGCTGTTCCACGGCTCGACGCTGGGCGGCAAGAGCATGCGGCGGGGCAAGCGCCACCCCACCCTCGGCGACCGGGTCGTGGTCGGTGCGGGCGCGAAGATCCTCGGCCCGGTGTGGGTCGGCGACGGCGCCCAGATCGGCGCGAACGCGGTCGTCGTCAAGGACGTCCCGGCCGAGGCGACCGCCGTCGGCGTCCCGGCCGTGATCCGGACCCGTCCGACCGCCGCGCCGGCGGCGGAGCTGGTCGAGGACCCGGCGATCTACATCTGAGACCTCCGGCACCGCCGTGCCGGACCTCCCGACGCAGGGCCCGTGCCGCCGCCGGCACGGGCCCTGCGTCGCACCCGCTCCCTCAGTCGTGGCCGGGCGCGCCCGGCCG
>NZ_CAMPHH010000307.1 GCF_946885855.1 uncultured Actinotalea sp.
TCGGGGCGCTCATGCGGTCCTCCTGCCCGGGTCGAGGGCGGTGGCGACGAGGTCGACGAGCAGGTGGGCACCGACGTAGACGGCTGCCACGAGGAGCACCACGCCCCCGACCACCGGGAGGTCCCGGGCGTCGACGGCGCTCACGAGCACCTGACCGACGCCGGGCCGGGAGAAGACCGCCTCGACGATGACCGCACCGGACAGGAGCGACCCGATCGCCCAGCCGGACAGGGTCACGGCCGGCAGCACGGCGTGGCGCAGCGCGTGCCGGAGCCGGACGCCGGTCTCCCCGAGCCCGCGGGCGCGGGCCGACGTGACGAACGGCTGGTCGAGCACCCGCTCCAGCTCGTCCCGGATCGCCTGGCCGAGGAACCCGGCCAAGGGGATCGCCAGGGTGAGGACCGGCAGGACCGTCCCCGCCGGTCCTCCGCCGAGGACCGGGAACCAGCCCAGGTGGACCGCGAGGACGACGAGGAGCAGGATGCCCAGCCAGTAGTGCGGCAGGCTGGCTGCCAGCGCCTCCAGGCCGGAGCCGACGGCCCGCACCGCCCGTCCCCGACCGGCCGTGAGCAGCACCACGGTCACGGCGAGGACCCAGGCGACCGCGAGCGCGCCGACGGCGAGCGTGACCGTCGAGCCGAGCTGGGCGCCGATCACCTGGGCGACCGGCTCGTGCTGCTGGTAGGACACGCCGAGGTCGCCCTGGAGCAGGCCCCCGACGTAGCGGGCGTACTGGACCGGGAGCGGGTCGTCGAAGCCGTACTGCGCGACGATCGGCGCGAGCTCCTCCGGGGTCCGTTCGACCGCCTCGCCGCTGCGCAGGTTGAGCAGGAGCGTCGCCCGGTCGCCGGGGAGCAGCGCCTGGACGACGAAGACCACGGTCGCGGCACCGAGGAGGACGCCGACGGCGCGCAGGAGGTGGCCCGCCGTGGCACGCAGGACGCGGGCAGGCGACCGGCGCCCGGTCCGGTGGACGGGCGGGCCGATCGCGGCGGCGTCGTCGGGCCGGCCCGAACGACTGGGCGCGGCGCCGTCGACCGCGCCGTCGAGCAGGGCGCTCATCGGACGAAGGTGGCGTCGTGGAACACGGGGGCTCCCTGGGACTGCTCGAGCCACACGCCCTGCAGGCGCGGGGACACCGCGAGCGACGTCGTCTGCGTCCACAGCCCCAGGCTCGCCGCCTCGTCGGCGACGATCCGCTGCGCGCTCGCGTAGAGGCGGTCCTGCTCGGCCCGGTCCAAGGTCGAGTTCGCCTCGAGGATCAGCGCCTCGAGCTCCGGGTCGTTGAAGAAGCTCGAGTTGCTGAAGTTGGGGCTCTCGGGCAGATGCTGACGGAAGGTGATGAGCAGCACCCCGGCGGTCGGGCTCGTCCAGTAGCCCGGCTTCGCGTCGTACGTCCCGGGCCCGGAGTACTTCCCGGAGAAGAGCTCGTCCCGGGTGACCGGGAGCAGCTCGACCTCGAAACCGCTCCCCCGTGCCTGCTCCTGGATGTTCTGCAGCGCCGTCGCCCCCTCCGCCGTGACGATCGAGCCCGCGCCGTAGACGACCCGGATCCGCAGCCGCTCGCCGTCCTTGACGCGGTAGCCCTCGTCGTCGACCTCGTCCCACCCCGCCTCGTCGAGCAGGGCGGCGGCCCGCTCCGGGTCGTACGGGTAGGCCTGCGCGGCCTCCGGGTCGTAGCCCGGGGTGCTGCGGCTCAGCGCCCCGTTGCCCTCGAACGGCACGACGCCGTGGAAGGCGCTGCGGACGGCCGCCTCGCGGTCGGTGGCAAACGCGAACGCCTGCCGGACGCGGACGTCGGCGAAAGGGCCGGCCACGGTGTTGAGGCCGAGGGCCACCGGCCGGCCCGGGGTGATGTACTGCTGGACGTCGAACGCGGCCCGCGCCGCCTCCCACTGGGGCGTCGGGACGTCGTAGACGACCTGCGCCTCGTCGGTGGTCAGGGCGCCCAGGCGCGCGACCGGGTCGTGGACGAAGCGCCACACGAGCCGGTCGACGTGGGCACGGCCCTGGTGCCGCGCGTTCGCGGGAGCGGACGTGTAGTCCTCGTTCGCCACGAACGTCACCGCCTCGCCCCGGTCCCAGCTCTCGACGACGAACGGGCCGCTCCCGACGGGCTCCTCGCAGTTGGCCTCGGCCCCCCGCTCGAGCGCGGTGGGCGACTGGATGCCGAAGTACGGCTGGGACAGGACCGACAGCAGGGGCGAGTACGGCCGGGTGAGCGTCAGCTCGACGGTGCGGTCGTCCACGGCGCGGGCGCCGGCGTAGTACGACCCCAGGTAGGCGGCGACGGTGCTGTTGCCGGCCTCCGGGATCCAGAACTCGAGGTTGCGCACGACCGCGGCGGCGTCCAGCGGGGTCCCGTCCGTGAAGCGGACGCCGTCGCGGAGCGTGAAGGTCCACACGAGCTGGTCGGGCGAGACCGACCAGTCGGTGGCGAGCCACGGGACGATCCCGCCGTCGGCGTCCTGCGCGACGAGGGAGTCCAGGACCTGCCGGGACAGGTAGGCCTGCTGCACCCAACCGCCGTACAGGCACGGCGGCTCCTGGTCGTGCGCGTACACGATCGTGCCGCCCGGGACGGGCTCCCCGCCGCCGCCGGGTGAGGTGGCACCGGCGGCGGCGCCGCACGCGGCGAGCGTCGCGACGCCCGCGGTGGCGGCGAGGACGCGGGCGGTGCGTCGGAGCCGGCCTGTCGCGGTGGCGGTGCTCGCGTCGGCGGTGCTCGCGGCGGTCGTGCTCGTGGTGGTCGTGCTCGTGGTGGTCGGTCGGTCCGCGCCGGTGACGCGGTCGGGTGGGGTCGACATACTGCTCCTTGCGTGATGGACACCGTCCCTCGGGACGGTGGACGTGCCCACCGGCGGCAACCGGTGGGGAAAGGTGCCGGGCGGACGGACCCGTCCGCCCGGCACCGCTGTCGTGGCGGTGGGGCCGCTCAGGCGGATGCAGCGAGGGCCCGGAGCTCGTGCTCGGCATCGCGCAGCGCGCCGCGGAAGGCCTCGGCGGTGCGGGACACGCACTCCCGGGTCGCCTCGTCGACCAGGAGCGGGCCACCGGACCGGTGGTCGATGTGCTGGTCCAGGACGAACCGGCCCGTGGTGATGTGCCCGGCCCCGAGGGACACGAGGACGGGTCGCAGCGAGTAGTCGATCGCGAGGAGGTGGGCCACCGTGCCGCCGGTGGCGAGCGGCAGGACGACCTTGCCCTCCAGCGCGCGCTGGGGCAGGAGGTCGAGGAAGACCTTGAGCAGGCCGGAGTAGGACGCCTTGTAGATCGGCGTCGCGACGATGACGCCGTCCGCGGCGAGGAGCGCCTGGACGGCGTCGAGGACCTGCGGGTCGGACGCGTCCGCCGAGAGCAGGGCGGGAGCCGGGAGGTCGCGCAGGTCCAGGACGCGGACGTCGTGCCCGGACAGGGCAAGCTCGTCGGCGACGTGGTGGGCGAGGGCGGAGGTGCGGGACGTGATGGACGGGGAACCGGTCAGGACGAGGACGGAGGCCATCGTCGTTCTCCTTCGGACGGGCGCGCGGCAACGCGCTCGGGCGTGGGCTGGCCCGGGACGCGGGCGCGCCCCGGGAAGGGTCCGGCCGCGGGCGCCGTCGGGTCGTGGCCGGTCGAGGGTGCGCGGACGCACGGGACCGGCTGGTGCCGAGGGGCGGGCGGGGGGTCCCCGCGACCCCCGGGGGCCGCACTTATCTCATTACCACCCTGTCCCGGTCCGGCTCACGCCGGGCCGGCCGGCTCCCGTAGGGTGTCCCGCGATTCGGGGCGTATAGCTC
>NZ_CAMPHH010000308.1 GCF_946885855.1 uncultured Actinotalea sp.
GGGGCCCGCTCCGCGACCGGCGGACGTGGCCAGTCGCAGGACGCGGCCCCCGGCGGCGCGGAACGCGGCGAGCCCGCCGTCGTGCGCCCGCGCGTCGACGAGCACGGCCACCGTGCGGACGCCGTGCCGGGCCAGCAGCGCGAGCGCGTGCAGCGCGTCCCCACCGTTGTTGCCCGCGCCCACGAGGCCGACGACGGTCGAGCCGGCCACGCCCCCGCGCCCGCCGGCCCGCTCGCGCAGCAGGTGTCGCACGTGCAGCGCGAGCGCCGTCGCGGCGCGGTGCATGAGCCCCCCGGCGAACCCGCGCTCGGTCGCGAGCAGCGGTTCCTCGGCGGCGCGGACGTCGGCGGAGGTGAAGGCCTCGATCACGTCGTCCATCCTGCCGTGACCGGTGCGGGCGCGCGGGCCGGGCGCGGTCTAGGTTGTGGCCCATGCGCTTCGGACTCTTCATCCCTCAGGGCTGGCGGATGGACCTCGTCGGCATCGACCCCTCGCAGCACTGGGCGACCATGAACGCCCTCGCCCAGCACGCCGACACCGGCGACGCGTGGGAGTCGATCTGGGTCTACGACCACTTCCACACCGTCCCCGAGCCCACCGACCAGGCCACCCACGAGGCCTGGACCCTCATGGCCGCCTACGCCGTCAGCACGTCCCGGGTCCGCCTGGGCCAGATGTGCACGTGCATGGCCTACCGCAACCCCGCCTACCTCGCGAAGGTCGCCGCGACGACGGACCTCATCAGCGGCGGCCGCGTCGAGATGGGCATCGGCGCCGGCTGGTACGAGCACGAGTGGCTCGCCTACGGCTACGGCTTCCCGAGCGCCGGCGACCGCCTCGGCGCGCTGCACGAGGGCGTCGAGATCATGAAGCAGGCGTGGGAGACCGGCGAGGCGACCCTCGACGGCCGGTACTACCAGGTCGACGGCGCCCAGGTGCGCCCGCAGCCGCTGCAGCCGGGCGGGATCCCGTTCTGGATCGCCGGCGGCGGCGAGAAGAAGACGCTCCGCACCGCGGCGCAGTACGCGCAGTACACGAACTTCGACGGCTCGCCCGAGGGCTTCGCCCACAAGTCGCAGGTGCTCCGCGGGCACTGCCAGGACCTCGGCCGCGACTTCGACCAGATCGTGCGGTCCGCCAACTACAACGTCGTCATCGGCCGGGACCAGGCCGAGGTCGACGAGCGCCTCGCGTGGATCGGCGAGCACTACCGCAAGGCCACCCCGAGCAAGGCGGAGTCGACGCTCGAGGGCTTCCGCACCGGGCCGCTCGTCGGCACGCCGGAGCAGATCGTGGAGAAGCTCCGCGAGCTCGAGGGCCTGGGCATGACGTACGCGATCACGTACTTCGTCGAGGCGGCGTACGACCGGTCGGGCATCGAGCTCTTCGAGCGCGAGGTCGTCCCGGCGCTGCGCGGCTGAGCCGCCGGTCGTCGTGCGGAGGGTGCGCCGCCGGGCGGCTGCGCCCTCCGCGCGACGACCACCGCACGCCGCGCGGGATCAGCCGGGGTCCCGCTCCGCGATGGCGACCGCCGAGGCGATGCCGGCGTCGTGGGAGATCGACAGGTGCCAGCGGTCGATCCCCAGCCCCTGCGACGCGGCGAGGACCGTGCCGCGCAGCTCGACCTCCGGCGGTCCACCGGCGATCCGCCGGACGGTCGCGTCCTGCCAGGACATGCCGCCGGGAGCGCCCATCGCCTTGGCGATGGCCTCCTTGGCCGCGAACCGGGCCGCGAGCGACGTCGGCGGCATCCCTCGCTCCTCCTCGGTGAACAGGCGCTCCGCGAGCCCCGGCGTGCGCTCGAGCGTCGCGAGGAAGCGCGCGACGTCGACGACGTCGATCCCCACCCCGACGATCACGACGGCCGCCCGCCCGCCGGACGGCGCGCGCCCGGGCGCCGGGGCGTCGTCGTCGGCGTGACCGGCGGGGCCTGCGTCACTCGACCGTGACGGACTTCGCGAGGTTGCGCGGCTGGTCGACGTCCAGGCCCTTGGCCGTGGCGAGCTCGCAGGCGAAGACCTGCAGGGGTACGACCGCGACGAGGGGCGCCAGGAGCGTGGGCGTCGGCGGCACCCAGAACACCTCGTCCGCGTAGGGCAGGACGGCGTCGTCCCCCTGCTCGGCGATCACGAGCGTCCGGGCGCCGCGAGCGCGGATCTCCTGGATGTTGGAGACCACCTTGCTGTGCAGCTGGTCCCGGCCGCGCGGCGAGGGCACGATGACGAACACCGGCTGCCCGGGCTCGATCAGCGCGATCGGCCCGTGCTTGAGCTCGCCCGCCGCGAAGCCCTCGGCGTGGATGTAGGCGAGCTCCTTGAGCTTGAGAGCGCCCTCCATGGCCACGGGGTAGCCCACGTGCCGGCCGAGGAAGAGGACGGACTTCTCGTCGGCCATGCTGCGGGCCGTCTCGCGGACCCGCTCGGCACCGTCCAGCACCTGCTGGATCTTGTCCGGCATCGCTCGGAGCTCGTCGAGGACGTCGCGGATCTCGTCCGGGAACTTCGTCCCCCGCAGCTGCGCGAGGTACAGGCCGAGGAGGTACGCCGCCGTGATCTGGGCGAGGAACGCCTTGGTCGAGGCGACCGCGACCTCCGGGCCGGCGTGCGTGTAGAGCACGGCGTCCGACTCCCGCGGGATCGTCGAGCCGTGGGTGTTGACGATCGCGACGACCTTCGCGCCCTGCTCGCGCGCGTGCCGCACGGCCATGAGCGTGTCCATCGTCTCGCCCGACTGGGAGACGGCGACGACGAGCGTCCGCGCGTTGACCACCGGGTCGCGGTACCGGAACTCGTGCGCGAGCTCGACCTCGACGGGGATCCGGCACCAGTGCTCGATCGCGTACTTGGCGACCTGACCCGCGTAGGCGGCGGTGCCGCACGCCACCACGATGATCTTGTCGACCTGGCGGAGCACCGCCTCGTCGACGTGCAGCTCGTCCAGGACGAGCCGGCCCTGGAGGTCCGTCCGGCCCAGGAGCGTGTCGGCGACCGCGTGCGGCTGGTCGTGGATCTCCTTGTCCATGAAGGACGCGAAGCCGCCCTTCTCGGCGGCGGACGCGTCCCAGTCGACCGTGTACCGCTTGGGCTCGACGTGCTCGCCGGCGAAGTCGACGACGTCCACCGAGTCCGGGGTGATGGTGACGACCTGGTCCTGGCCGAGCTCCATCGCCTCCTTCGTGTACGCGATGAAGGCGGCGACGTCCGAGCCGAGGAAGTTCTCCCCCTCGCCGAGCCCGACGACGAGCGGGGAGTCGTGGCGTGCGCCCACGACCGTGTCCGGGCGGTCCGCGTGCACGGCGAGCACCGTGAACGTGCCGTGCAGCCGGTTCGCGACGCTGCGCACCGCGTCCGTGAGGTCACCGGACTCCCGGTACGCCGCCGCGACGAGGTGGGCGACGACCTCGGTGTCCGTCTCGGACCGGAAGGTCACGCCGGCGGCCGCGAGCTCGGCGCGCAGGACGGCGAAGTTCTCGACGATGCCGTTGTGGATGACGGCGAGCGTGCCGTCCTCGGACAGGTGCGGGTGCGCGTTGACGTCGTTCGGCGCGCCGTGCGTCGCCCACCGCGTGTGACCGATGGCCGCCGTGGCGTCGGGCAGCGGGTGCTGGTCGAGCTCGGTGCTGAGGTTGGTGAGCTTGCCCGCCTTCTTCGCGAAGGTCAGCTCGTCCGCGCCCGGCGTGACGAGGGCCACGCCGGCGGAGTCGTAGCCCCGGTACTCGAGCCTGGCCAGGCCCCCCATGACCACCTCGAGCGGC
>NZ_CAMPHH010000309.1 GCF_946885855.1 uncultured Actinotalea sp.
CCGCCGCGCTCGACGGCGGCTACGCCGCCCTGGACGACACCGCCATCCAGCAGGGGGCGCGTGCCGTTCTCGAGGAGGCCGAGGCCCGGGTGGTCCGCAGCGGTGTCCCGGTCACCTCGGACGTCGCCACCGGCGACGCGGCCGCCGTCCTCATCGAGCTCTCGCGGGGCGCGGCGACCGTCGTCGTCGGCACGCGCGGGCGCGGCGGGTTCGCGGAGCGGCTGCTGGGCACGGTGTCCTCGGCACTGCCGGCCCACGCGCACTGCCCGACGGTCGTCGTGCCGTCGCGGCAGCACGCCGCGTCGGGCGGGGAGCCGGCCCCGCTGTCCGGGACGGTGCGGCGGATCGTGGTCGGCGTGGACGGCTCGCCGGCTGCCGAGGCGGCGCTCGAGCACGCGATCGCCGAGGCCGAGACCTGGGGGGCCGAGCTCACCGCGGTGGCGGGCGTCCCCATGGGCAGTGGCTCCGGCCTGCTGGCGTGGCTGCCGGCGGCCCAGGACCACGAGCAGGTGCTGCGGGACGTCGCGGAGGGGCTGGACGTCGTCGTCGACCGTGCCCTCGTGGGACATCCCGACGTCCAGGTGCGCCGGCACGTCCTGGACGGCACGGGCGCCGCGCTGCTGACCGAGTTCTCGACCGCGGTGGACCTCATCGTGGTCGGGTCACGGGGCCGGGGCGGGTTCGCGGGGCTGCTGCTGGGCTCGACGAGCCAGGCGGTCCTGCACCACGCGGTGTGCCCGGTCATGGTCGTCCGGGTCCCGGCGCGGGAGGACGAGTGGTCGCCGACGGACGTCGGCGGTCGCTGACCGCTCGGGCGGCGGTCGTGCCGGTGCGGGTCAGCCCGTGGTGCGCGGTGTGTCCGGGCGGCGCACGAGCGGTGTGAGCACGACCGTCGAGCGGGTGCGCACCACGAAGGGCTCGGCGGCGATGCGCTCGACCACGGCGTCGAGGTGCCGGACGTCGTGGGCGCGGACGTGCACGAGGGCGTCCGCCTCGCCGGTCACCGTGCTGGCCGCCACGATCTCGGGGTAGCGCTCGAACGCCTCCCGCATGGTCGAGGGGCGGGTGGCGCCGGTGCAGTAGACCTCGACGTGGGCCTCGGTCGCCCAGCCGAGGGCGGCCGGGTCCAGCCGCACGGTGAACCCGTCGATGACGCCACGCGCGAGCAGCCGGTCCACCCGGCGCTTCACGGCCGGAGCCGAGAGGTTCACGACGGCGCCGATCCGCGCGAAGCTCGCGCGTGCGTCCTGGCCGAGCTGGTCGAGGATCGCCAGGTCGGTGCGGTCCAGGAGGGGGGCGTCCTCGGGCATGGGCCCAGCATGCCCGAGGACGGCGGACGACGACCGACGACGCCTCCGCGCGCCGAGCGCGGGTGCTGGCGGCCCTGTCCCGACTGCCGAGTCGCGTTCTGTGACCATTCGGCGATCGTGAGCGCGGAATGGTCGCAGGACGCGGCGGCGGATGTGGACGGGACCGACGGTCCGGGCCGGCCCGGCCGCCGCGTCAGCGGAGGGTGTCCTCCAGCTGGTCGAGGGCCCAGTCGAGGTCTTCGCGGGAGATCACCAGCGGCGGCGCGATCCGCACGGTCTGGCCGTGGGTGTCCTTGACCAGGACGCGCCGCTCGAGCAGCCGCTCGCTGACCTCGCGGCCGGTGCCGCGCGCCGGGTCGACGTCGACGCCGGCCCACAGCCCGGCGACGCGGAACCGGACGAGCAGGCCCGCCTCGACCATGGCCGCCAGGCGCCGCTCGAGGTGCTTGCCGAGCTCGCGGGCGCGGGCCTGGTGCTCGCCGGTCTCGAGCAGGTCGACGACCGCGAGGGCCACCGCGCACGCCAGCGGGTTCCCGCCGAACGTCGAGCCGTGCGTCCCGGGTGTGAGCACGGCCAGCACGTCCCGGCGGCCGACGACGGCGCTCACGGGCACCACCCCGCCGCCCAGCGCCTTCCCGAGCGTGACGAGGTCGGGCTTGACCCCGGCCCGCTCGCACGCGAGCGTCGCGCCGGTGCGGCCCAGGCCGGACTGGATCTCGTCGGCGACGAAGAGGACGTCGTGCTCGTCGCACAGCGCCCGCACGGCCTGCAGGTACCCCTCCGGCGGCACGATGACGCCCGCCTCGCCCTGGACCGGCTCGAGCAGCACGGCGACCGTCGTGGCGTCGATGGCCGCCGCGAGGGCGTCCGCGTCGCCGTAGGGGACGACGCGGAAGCCCGGCGCGTAGGGGCCGAAGTGCCGGCGGGCGTCGTCGTCGGTCGAGAAGGAGACGATCGTCGTGGTGCGGCCGTGGAAGTTGTCCGCGGCGACGACGATCGTGGCCTGCCCGTCGGGCACGCCCTTGACCTCGTAGCCCCACTTGCGGGCGGTCTTCACGGCCGTCTCGACGGCCTCGGCGCCGGTGTTCATCGGCAGGACGAGGACGCCGTCGGGCGCGGCCAGCAGCGGCTCGAGGAGCGCGGCCAGACGGTCCGCGAACGGTGCCAGCAGGTCGTGGTCGAAGGCCCGGGACGTCAGGGTGAGCCGGTCCAGCTGCGCGTGCGCGGCGGCGACGAGGTGCGGGTGGCGGTGACCGAAGTTCAGCGCCGAGTAGCCCGAGAGCAGGTCGAGGTACTCCCGGCCGTCGGTGTCCCGCACCCAGGAGCCCTCGCCCGAGGCGAGCACGACGGGCAGCGGGTGGTAGTTGTGCGCGAGGTGGTCCTGACTGTGGCGCACGCTGTGCTCGGGGCCGGGCGCCGCGGCGCCGTCGGCGGGCGTGCGGTCGACGTCGAGGCTCATCGGGACTCCCGGATCTCCAGCGTGCAGCACTTGGCGCCGCCGCCGCCCTTGAGCAGCTCGCTCGTGTCGACGGCGTGGGGCTCGAAGCCGCGGTCGCGCAGCGCCCCGGCGAGGTCCGTGGCGCCCGGGGCGAGGACGACGCGGCGCCCGTCGGAGACGGCGTTGAGACCGAGGGCGACGGCGTCGCGGTCGGTCGCGATGATCGCATCGGGGTAGAGCTCGCCGAGCACCCGCTGGGACTCGGCCGAGAACGCCGGCGGGTAGTAGGCCACCAACGGCTGGGCCGGGTCGCTGTCCAGCACCGCGAGCGCGGTGTCGAGGTGGTAGTAGTGCGGGTTCACGAGCTCCAGGCTCACGACCTCGCGGCCCACCAGCTCGGCGAGCTCGGCGTGCGAGGAGCGGTCGGTGCGGAAGCCGTACCCGGCGAGCAGGACGTCGCCGACCATGAGGATGTCGCCCTCGCCCTCGTTGACCTCGGCGGCGGTGTGGGTGCGGAAGCCGGCGTCGGCGAACCACTGCTCGTAGGCGGGGCCCTCGGGGCCGCGCTCGTCGTAGCGGAACCGGGCCGAGTACACGACGCCGTCGACGACGGTCGCGCCGTTCGCCGCGTAGACCATGTCCGGCAGGCCGGGCAGCGGGTCGATGAGGTCGACGGTGTGGCCCCAGGCGAGGTAGGTGCGGTAGAGCGTCTCCCACTGCTGCAGCGCGAGGTCGCGGTCCGTGTGGCGCGTGACGTCCATCCACGGGTTGATCTCGTAGGAGACCGTGTAGTGCTCGGGCCGGCACATGAGGAAGCGGCGGGGCGTGCTGGCCCGCTCGACGGTGGTCGTGGCGGTGAGGGTCTCGGTCATGCGGGCGTCCTCCGGTTCTCGGAAGGCACTCGTGGCGCAGCGCCGGGTGGTCGCCGCAGGCCGTCGTCGTGCTGTGTCGAGGCTAGGGCCGAAGGGCCTATCCGGACGGGTGGCGACGCTGCGCGTGAACAGGT